>JAFMRP010000950.1 GCA_017354095.1 Ktedonobacteraceae bacterium | reverse complement strand
TGGAGATCCTCCCGCGCGCGGTGCGGGAGCTCATTCCAAACACGGTCCAGCGACCCTTTCTGGCGTTCGGGCTCTGGATGCAGGCGCGCATTGAACTGGCGCAGGGTCGATCTGAAGCCGCCAGGTACTTTCTGGAGCTTGTACGCAACCAGCCGGAGATATACGGAGAATTGTCTCCGGGCAAGGGGCGGACGACGGTAGATGTGCCAACGCTTGCCGCGCGTCTCGCGCTTGTCTGTGGTCAGATGGAAGAGGCCGAGCACTGGGAAAAAACCTGTGGGATAAGCTATAATGATGCGCCTGTAACGCTGATGGAGAGCCGGGAGGTGTTCGCGTACCTGACGCTGGCCCGTGTTTTGATCGCACGTGGATATAGCCGGGGAGCGGAGACAGCGCTTTCACAGGCATTGATTCTGCTTGATCACTGGCGCGACTGCGCGGTGCATCTGGGCTTTCAGGGCTGGTGGATCGAGATCCAGATGCTCACCGCGCTCGTCCTGCAGGCGCAGGGCAAGACCAGGCAGGCGCTCATGACGCTTGGACCTGTTCTGGCCCAGGCTGAGCCGGAGGGCTATGTGCGTCTTTTCGCTGATGAGGGAGTGGCTATGGCGCGCTTGCTTGCACAGATCGCCCCGTATACCACGGCCTCGCCTGGCTACATTCAGCGGCTCCAGGCTGCTATCTCATCCACGACGAGCCTGGCGCTTCCCAGCCATACCCGGCCAGAAGCGTCTCAAGCGCTCATTGATCCCTTGAGTACGCGTGAGCTGGAAGTTCTCGCGCTCCTGGTTGCTGGCGCTTCCAATCAGCAGATCGCGGATCAGCTGGTGATCAGTCTCAATACGGCCAAACGCCATGTCAAGCATATCCTGGCGAAACTTGCCGTGACTAATCGCACCCAGGCGGTGGCGCGTGCCCGCGAGCTTTGCCTGCTGTAGCTATAGATAAAATACTCCCTGGCAATGCTCCCAAAGGGGCATGGTTGTTTCCTCTGATGATGCTACATTTGTGTAAACACACGAGATGTCTAAGGGAAAAGGAGTTTTTTCTATGGCTCAGATTAGCTTGCATGATTTTGTGTCTCAGGAAACAAAGAGACAGCCCCATGTATTCTATGCGCAGCTGCGCTCTGTGGGGCCGCTCCATTATGTGGAGGGATTGAATACCTGGATTTTGACGACGTATGAGGATGCGCTTTTTGTGCTGAAAGATCCTCGTTTTGTGAAAGATAGAAAGAAAGTTTTAGAGCCGCAGCAGGACGAGCGCAATACGCTGCAGGAGGTCATTTTTCAGAATATGCTCACGGTCGATCCGCCCGATCATACGCGCCTGCGCCGGCTGGTCTCCAAGGCGTTCACGCCGCGTATGATTGAGCAGCTGCGCCCACGTGTTCAGCAGATTGCCGACGAGCTGCTGGATGAGGTGCAGGAAAAGGGGAGCATGGATCTCATCATGGATTTTGCCTATCCGCTGCCCATTACGGTCATTTCTGAGATGCTGGGTATTCCCGTGGCGGATCGAAAGTCGTTTCGCGCCTGGACCCAGGCAATTGTGAATATGCAACACGAGGAATCTAAGGTCGCGCTGGAGGCATTTCTGCACTATATTGAGAACTTTCTGGCGGAGAAGCGAATCCATCCTGGTAATGATCTGACCAGCGGCCTGGTACGAGTTGAAGAGGATGGGGATCAGCTAAGTGAGAGCGAGTTGGTGTCGATGATCTTTTTGTTGATTGTTGCCGGGCATGAGACGACGGTGAATCTGCTTGGCAATGGTACGCTGGCGCTGCTGCAGCATCCTGACCAGATGCGGCTACTCCGCGATAATCCTTCGCTGCTGCCGACGGCTGTTGAGGAATTGTTGCGCTACACCGCCCCGGTAGGTCTTTCTGACGAGCGGTGGGCGAGTGAGGATATCCCGCTGCATGGCGAGGTGATCCGCAAGGGAGAGCAGGTCGTGGCGGCGTTGATCGCAGCAAACGCTGATGCGCAACAGTTTTCAGATCCTACGGTGCTGGATATCACGCGCCAGGAGAATCAGCACCTGGCCTTTGGCAAGGGTATTCACTTTTGCCTGGGGGCGCCGCTGGCACGCCTGGAAGGGCAGATTGCGTTCGGCACGCTGCTGCGTCGTTTGCCCGATCTGCGGCTGGCGATTGAGCCTGAGCGGCTCACCTGGAACAATAATCCTATGATTCGTGGTCTTACAAGTTTGCCGCTGGCATTCTAGCTAGATGAGACGGTCATCTACCGGCCACCCGCAAGGGGTGGCCCTACTTTTGGGGAGAGCCCGAGGGAGGAGACCTACGGGTTCACAAAAAACGAGGAGTGGTGCTGGCAAGGTGTTTGAAGCGTAGAGATTGGTTGCTGCGTATTAGAAGCAGAAGAAATGCCTGGTCTACCGACAGTGGAACAGTCATTGAGCGAGAGGACAGATAAGCTTCCCCTGCGCAGAGCGCAGAAAGGAGTAAGGAGCATGAAGCGTAGGATCGCAGGATTCCTCGTAGCAGTTGTTGCTGTTGTTACCGGCGTGTTTGTTCTTCTGCGTGCAGAAAAGCCGAGACGCTACTTGCAAGCACGCTATAAGCAGGTGCGTGATGCTCTTCCTGAGCCCAAACAGGTCCGGCGGTCTGCCCAGAAGGTAGCTACCCGCGTTTCACACCTGGCTAATGGTGCTAAAGGTACAACGAAGCAGGCGATCAATAAGGTAAAGCATACTGGAAGCGATCTGGCGGAGAAGGCCAAGCAGCTTACTGCTGTTGGCAGTCGGAACGGGCGTTGATCTCCCTGTCACTGTAGGAAATCTCTCATTGTTTTTGCTCCCCTGGCATTGTGCCGGGGGAGCTGGTTTCTTTATGCTGGCGGGTCCTCCGTATGAAGTTTGACAAATTCCCGTGGTACAAGGGGAGCAGAGGGCATGTAGGCCGGCTGCCCGAGGCCGGCCCCCCACAAGGGAGGGCCCTACATTTTCGGATGGCACAATAGAGGTGAGGGAGAAAGCAAGGGTAGGTTTGTAGGGTTTGGTGAGGAGCCTCCGGGCTCCCT
>JAFMRP010000177.1 GCA_017354095.1 Ktedonobacteraceae bacterium | reverse complement strand
CTGTTGTGAATGTACCCATGATCCTCTCCCATTGTTCTCCTTCCATGTATGTCTGAAACAGATAATCCCGCTCCAGGATCTGGTGGGTAAAATCTGCCATAAGGATTCTGGGCAGAAGCGGTGAAATGGGAGCGAGAAAGGGAAGACTAGCGTACTCATTGCGCATCAGATTTCTCTCAGTGCGGGTTTGGCGGGTAGGATGAGGTCCAACGCGCAAAATGACCGGTTGCATCCCACTGATATGAACAAGGTGGGTATTATTGTAGAGTCCACCCTCAAGTTCTTTCGCTGACTCGACCCGTCTCTTCTCTCCAAACGCACGCCGACACATAGCAATGATCTGTGATGGTCCAACGGGCTGCTGAAAAGCGTTAGCGGATCGCTCAATGGGGATGTATTCCACAGGATCAATGTCCTCTTTTCTCTTTGTCTGTAGAGTATATGAATATCATGGGAGATCGTCAATGTCACGTCAAAAATGTCCGGACCTTGAGCAAAATGACTCACGCTTGGGCTAAAAAATGTACCAATCTTGAACCGAACTTACCAATACGCTCCCTCTGTTTCCCCTTTGCCCTGCTCCACTCTCCATCCTCATTACATGCAAAATGTATAGTCAATGCTATGGTCATTTCCCGCTCGTTCCTGCATGCTAGAGGCCATCAACCATGCTCGCCAGAATACTCGGCGTGCTCTCGCTCGCGCAAGCAACTGAGCAATGTTCACACGGAGGATCTACAGATGCGAAAATCATCATGCACCTGGCTTCTGGCTCCGCTCAATGGCCTGGGCCTCGTTGGTTGTGGCGCAGGATGTGCGGCCTTGTTAGTTGTGCTGTTCGTGGGGCTCTCGCTTTCGCTCTTCGCCTCGCTCTTTGCTAGTATTGGTGGTGCAAACCAAACTGTCGGGAACGCGGCGACGATTACTCAAACGGCGCTGACCATGGCTACCCAACTGCAGGACTGCCGAGGGATGACGACACCACAGGCACGAGAGAATGGCTGTGGTGGTGCCTTTCCACGCTATGCCGCACTGACTCCGGCCTTTCCACCATCGTTGTTACAATGGGGACGTTCGCACTGCGGTGCCTCTTGCACGGCCTGGGAGAGCGGGAATTTTCAATGTGTCAGCTTTGTCCTGGCTGCCTATGCTCTGGTGCATCCGCTCGATTGGAGTGGCAACGGGAATCAATTTTGGGGGCTCTACACTACCTCCGTTGCACGCGCAAAGGGCTATCAGACAGTGGCAACAGGCGTCGGGCTGCCGCTGGCCCCAGGGGATATTATGGCCTGGTCGGGAGGAGCCTTCGGCCATGTCTCGATTGTCCTTTCCTGGCAGGCACCTGGCAAGAACAAGCCGGGAAAGATACTCTTTGCGAGCGCGAATACCTGGAAGCCCCTCGAAGAGCTCCCACTCTTGCCTAATCTGCAGGTGGACACGGATACCTCGCCGTACTGGGGAGGTTACCATGTCCAGGGATACATCCATCCATCCTGGCTCACAGCCAGCCCGACGCCTCAGGTTGAGGCAGGCACCTTGCCCAACAGTCCCTACGTTGCGGTCGCACGCGATGCGGCATTGGCAGCCGGTATTGATGTGAATATCTTCTTGCGTATGATCAATCAAGAAAGTGGTTTTCATCCAGACGCTGTGTCGTCAGCGGGGGCCATCGGGATCGCGCAACTGATGCCCGAGACAGCAATAGGGTTGGGGGTGAATCCCCACAATCCCACGAGTTCCTTGTATGCGGCAGCACGACTGCTCTCCGGCCACCTGCGCACCTATGGTGGTGACTATGCCAAAGCATTGGCGTCTTATAATGCTGGTGCCGACACCGTCAATCAAGCGGTGTCCCGTTGCACCACCCGATGGCGTGCCTGCCTTCCTGTCGAAACCCAACGCTACCTCCACGCCATTTTGCAGGAAGCATGAAAGACCCCGGGAAGCGCAACGAGCTGATAAGGAGGAAGTAGCAAGTTCGGCCTCGCAAATTTCATCGGCGGGCCTGGGTCCTGCTCTCACATCATCAACATGTAGATGTACGGGTGGAGTCCTCTGCCAGTCTGACTCACCGCCCTCTCCACTCAGGCTCCTCTCCAGGGCTGAGCGGGCCTACTACTCATTGTCGTGAGCAGCGTCTGGCTCGCATCAACGCCTTGGCCGCTTTAGTAAGCGGCTCGGTCTCTCTCAAGTGGTGAAGTGAGGGGGAGCAAAAACAGAAGCCATCGCTTTGGAGACACAGCGATAATGGTGCATCATCGGACCAACTAGCTTGTGATCTGGCTCGAATGCATCTCGGAGACCAATCGCGAGATCTTCAACTCGATCATCAAGTGTGGGGTGTTTGCGTGTATTGCGGCGCTCAAAACTTCGCCATCGTCGAATCCCAATGGCGATCATTTGTGATCTCCCAGAAGGATGAGCCAGAGGGCATCCCTCCTCCCACAAATGAGCGAGCGCTTCATCCAATTGGTCTTGCATATCATCGGTATCCAGAGATTAGAAGCCCGGAACAAAAAGGCCCATCATCAGTTTATCAGAGCCGGTCAAATCTGAACAGATATTCTCCCAACTCGTTGCGCATCCTGTGGGAAAGAGGGATCAACGATGCTTGCTCTGCGTCTCCAGGCTCTCCTTTTTGGACTGGCTGTGATACTGACCTCGCTCGCTCACCAGAGATGCGCCTGCGAGGAGCAAACGCGGCACGTTTTCCTGGCATTACTCTGCATCTACTCTACATCCAAAATGTAGGGTAGATGCTATGGTTTTTCCCGCTGAATTCCTGCACACTAGAGAAAGCGTGAGCGTTGGTCTTTTTGAGGCATGCCCCGCTTGTACTGTTCGTGCGCGACAGCCACGAGCAGAGAGCCTTCTCAGCCACGATCACCAGTCTCCTTTCGTTGGGTGATCGCGTCCCCCTGCCGGGCCAGGCTCACGCTCTGATGCTCATACCAACCATGCTCTCAAGAAAGAAAGTGAGGAGGTGCTTCACATGCAACCACGAAACCTATTGCTCGCTCTGGGGCTCAGGTGCCTGCTAGCGCTGCTCTTTGTGGTCGCCTTGCTCCTGTTCGCGCTCCCTTCCAGCCCTGCGCAGGCGCGATCCATGGCCTGGCAACAGGCTGGCACACCTCAAGGTAGTACCCACTCTCAAGGGACCATCTATGGCGTGGGGCAGTTTGGCAACACGTGTGAGAACCCTGGTGGTGGCACGATTGCTCAAACCATCACCTTTCTCTTCAACTGGCCAGCTGATCGCTTGAGTCCCAAGTATCAACATGATACAGTCGATAGTCTCTGTCTGGATTATTGGGCCTGGAATGGTCCCCAATTCGGCGCCAAAGGGACTGATGTGCCGGTCCACGAGCTGTTGCACACCTTACACTGGCCAGCAGATCTCTTCAAGAAGCCGTGGAGCGAAGGCACCATTCATGTACATCTCATCGGTTTTGTTGCGCCCGTCCAGCCGGTCACCGGCCCCACCAAAACGTTTATTCAGGATGGCAATGGTAATACAGAATCGACCCGTGCCTGTTTTCTCTCACTTCCGTTCGGGCAGAGTTTCGATCTCTGTCAAGCTGCCCGTGGACTCATCAACGCTGCTGCGCAGGCCATTGGCGACTTCTACCATACCAATGAACAACAGCTGCACTTTTTGTGGCAAACACCGCTTTCACCCTTCCAGGATGACCAATCTGCTGGCCTGATCCGTCTGTGGACGGCCTCGTGGAGTATTGTGCTGGTGTGTGTGACGGCAGTGATTGCCTGGGGAGCGTTGCGTTCGATGCTTGGCGCGGTGGTCAGCTGGCTCTCCTATGCGCAGGTCCTGGAGTTGCTGCCCCGCCTGGTGTTTGCGTTGTTGGCTGCCCTGTTGTCTCAGCATCTGTTCATCCTACTGCTTCAGGCCAACAATGCCCTCAGTGGGCTCTTTTCGAGTACGACGCTGCAAACGATTGTTAGAACTCCTAATCCTGGCATCCGGCTTGGCCTGCTCCAAGTCATATACGGGCTCTCAGGCTTGGTGCTGGTGGTGGAAGAAGCCGCACGTCTGGCCTTTATCTATATTCTCTACGCTGCCAGCCCATTGCTCTTTTTCCTGGCGGCGCTGCCGGAAACCCAGCGCTGGGCGCAGGGAGCTGCCAGAGCCGCCATTCTGCTCATTTTCTTGCAAGCGATGCAGGCATTCATGCTGGACGTCGGGAATCGCATCGCGCTGAGTGTGCTCCATCAGTCAGACGGTTCGCTTAGCATCGTGCAACTACTGCTCGCTCTGGCGGTTCTCTATGTCGCGTTGGCCACGTTTGTCGCAGTGGTTCGCATGGCCTTTGGGGTCGGGGGATATGCGTTGGCTGGAGGTCCGCTGCTGTTTCTGGGAGCTGCAGGGCGAAGTGTCAGAGCCCTGGCGGTCGGAGGCCTCTCTGCTGCGGGTTTACGAGGGGGACGTACCATCACTATCAGGCAGGATCCTTCTGCGCGTCAAGGCAGTGGTCGTGGCCCGGACAACGGTGGGAGTGGTGGATCAGGTGGTGAAGGTGGCCGTCGTGGTCCAGGTGGTGGGGGGAATTTCAGATCTGGTGGTGACAATGGGTACGGATCAGGCGGCAGTAGGGATGGTTCCACTCAAGGGAGGGGCGGAGGTCGCCAGTCAGCACATGGCGGTAATGGCCGCGGATCAGGCAGCAGTGGCCGGGATCACGGTCCGGATGGTAGGTTGACACGGACACCGGGTGGCAGAACGACACCCATCCAGAGAACCTCCATGCCAACCGTGTCACGCCACCGATCAGGGCCATCACGTGTCCCTCCGCCGCCAAGACAGACAACGGTGCGCCCACAAGGCTTCCCATCATCACCGGAAGCAGGGCCTCCACCATCGTCGCCATCGCCACCAGTGTCATAACGGTGGTATCACACGAGCACCGATACGGACATACTCAGACAACACAGAAAGGGGATACGTCCAGATGAATCAGTTTCCCGAGCTTCAAAAGGTTGGCACGACCTTTGTCCAGGCCTGCCAGGCTCTCGGGTTGGGATTACTAGCAGCCATGATCTGCCTGGTTGCCTTGATGATTTTTACCTCCCTGGGCAATGAGCATCGACAGACCTATGCGCGGATAGCTGCCTTTGGGGTCATTATTGGCTTTGCCTTGCTCATGCTCTCGCCGGTCGCGGCGGCGGCGGTGAAAACGATGTTTCCAGTCAACGCACCGACGCCTACACCTTAGCACACCACAAAAATAATGGAGGTTTTTATGCATCCGATTCCGAACCATCTCGAAACCGAAGATCAGTTCGTTTTCGGACTGACCATACGCCAATGCTTGCTACTCTTCGTGGGAGCAGGGCTCTCCGATGCGCTTTTTACCAATACGTTTGCCCTCTTTCCCCAACCTACCACGGTAGACCTGATCATGTGCCTGGCCATGGCCTCCCTCTGTTTTATGGGGGTAGTGACCCTGGCCTTTGTCAAGCGAGGGGGTCGCGGACTCGAAGAATGGGGATTGATTTTGCTCGTCTACCTGGCTCACTCCAGGGTGTACACCTGGCATTTTCATACTCCCGATCAGTGGGAGTGCCGCGAAGACCTGTGCCAGCAGCAACGTGCGTCACATAACGAAGAGAAACAGGAGGATCAGGCATGGTAAAGGGAAAAGGCAACCTGCTCAACGTGCTCAACATCCGCGAGCTCCAGCACGACTGCCTGGTGTTGCGGGCAGAGCAGGCGCCCAAAGTGCAGCGCGAATACCAGGCAGTACTCAAGGTGGATCCGGTCAACTTTCCCCTGATGACCCATGAGGAACAGGCGCGTATCGTCGAAGGGTTCCGTGTCTTCCTGACTGGCCTCACGCCGGTAGATCGGACTCTCTGCATCCATCTGCGCATCCAGCGTTACGATATTGAGCCGTATCTGGCGCAGCTGACCCACACGGCCCAGACACACCCGCAGCCGCAGTATCGTGAACAGGCTGTCTCACACCGCCAGTTTGTCCAGCAGTTGTCGGTCCATCGAGCGCTGTTGCGTCGGGAATTTTATGTGCGGGTCTCCCTGGTGATCAACACCAGGGATCGCCACTACCAACGGCTCTCGAAAGAGGAGGTGCGTGACCAGGCGCATACGGAGCTCACCCAGAAAGTGGCCGATGTGATGGATGGACTCAGCCGAGCTGGGTTGACCTCCAGTCGCCTGAGCGGTGACCAACTGGTTCAGTACTATCTGAGTTGCATCCATACCAGCGATGCCGAGGAATATGGACTTCCGCAAAATGTCTTGTCCACGCTGGATTATCCCATTCAGCCCATGCTCCCGCATCTATTGGATTCCATACGTCCGGCGTCCGACCAGCGTGCCCTGGTGCCAGACGCTCATCATCTGCAGCGAGCAATCGAGGAACACAGCAGTATGCATTCCCAGCAACGTCGACGGATCTGGCAAGCTCCTCACAAGATGAAGTGGCAAAGGAGACGCCGTGGCAGGATTACCGCGAAGCAGCAGACAGCATTACCGGATTGGGTGAGTCTGCCTGAACTGGTCCAGCCAGCCAGTGTCGAGCACACACCCCACTATCTGCGGGTGCACCATCAGCATGATGAATATGTGCGAGGCAGGACGGTAATTGGTTATCCGGCTTATGCCCTTGCTGGATGGGTCGATCAACTGCTGGCCATTGATGAGCCAGGTATCGATGTGCTGTTGTTTCTCGAAACCCTCGACCCGACGCGCTTTGTGCGCAGCCTGAGCCGAAAACTCACCGGCTTCCATGCCACGCAGCTGTTGGAAGCACGGCAGGGCAAGACCGCCGATCCCTATATTGCGGCAGCCCGTGATGATGTCGATGCACTGCGGAGCAAACTGGTCTCCAAAACGGAGCAGGTGCATGCCTTTTCGCTCTACATGCTGACTCGCGCCGAGAGCGCATCCGTGCTGCGCGAGCGCGATCAGAAGGTGGCCCAGCACCTCAAAAGCCTGGAATTGCACAGTGTGGCGCTGGAATACGAGCACCTGCAAGCCTGGCGCTCTTGCGTGAATGGACGCGACATCCTCCATCGGGCACGCAAACTGGACACCTCCACCATCGCCTGTAGCTTCCCCTTCTGCTCCAGCAATCTGTCGACCGAAGCGGGAGCGCTGGTAGGGTTGACTCCCTCTGGCGGCCTGGTGCTGATCGATCCCACCTCCAGCCAATTGGAGAATGGGCATGAGCTGGTGTTTGCGAAAAGCGGCTCCGGCAAATCCTTCTATGAAAAGCTTGGACTCATGCGTTACTTGCTGCTCGGCATGGAAGGGATTGTAATTGATCCTGACGATGAGTTTGGGCGCATCTGTGACCGCTTTGGTGGGTCTCACATCGCCCTCTCGCCAGGGCAACTGCACATCAACCCGTTTGATCTCGGAACGAGTCGCAGCGAAGCCAACACACTGAAAGAGAAAGTGGAGAGTTTGTTAGTGCTCTTTGACCTCCTGCTGGCGGAAAAAGACCCGGGCGTGCTGCCGCAAAAAGAGCGCAGCTATCTGCACAAGATGATCACACGTGCCTATGCGGATCGAGGCATTCTCCCCGATCCCAGCACCCATGATCAACCTGCGCCGAATATGCAAGCAATCTATGACTTGATCCTACAGGATGGCGATCCGCTTGGGCTGAGTGATCGCCTCCTGCGGCATCTCTCGTCCTTTCCCGAGACGACCGATGTCCAACTCGATAATCAACTGGTGGTGTTTGACCTCAAACGGTTGAAGCATGCCTCTGATGAGATGTTGCGCATTGGTCTGTATCTCATCATCGAGTTTGTGTGGGGGGTCGTACGCCGTGAGCGCACCCCGAAGCCTCGGTTGCTGCTCATCGATGAGGCCTGGGTACTCATGGAGTTCTTGGAAGGTGGGAACTACCTGGCGGGACTGAGCCGTGGAGCACGCAAGGAGAATCTGCACCTGCGCATGGTGACCCAGAACGTCAATGACTTCCTCGCGAGCAAAGCAGGACAAACCATCCTGCTCAACTCGGCCATGAAAGTGCTACTGCATCATGATGCGACGACACTGGACACCATTACGCGGGCCTTTCAGCTCTCCGAGGAAGAACGCCGCTTTCTAGAGACAGCGCCTAAGGGGCAGGGATTGTTTTTCTGTCGATCCAGCCATGTGCCGATCATGGTCGTGGCCAGTGACGATGAATATCACCTGGCC
>JAFMRP010000949.1 GCA_017354095.1 Ktedonobacteraceae bacterium | reverse complement strand
CATCTCGGTTCCGTGAGCAGTGCCAGGTCCCCCTGCTGCGCCCCGTGCTCGATTTTGCTGAGGTCTGGTTTCAGAAGCGCGATATTGTCACGTTCCACGACCCCCTGGCTGCCGTAGGCATCTTCCACGAGGATGTCTGCACCTATACTCCCGGAACAGTCGAGGTGGAGTATCGCGACGAGAAGATCGGCGGGCGAACATACTGGACGCCTCATACCCCCAACGCCAGGCATGAAGTAGCGCTAGAGGTGCAACCAGAGCGTTTCTTCGCTGAGTATTTCAAAGTCTTCTAGCCATATCACAAGGAACCGTTATGAGTGTTGTTGTGCTGGGTAGTATTAATCTCGATCTTATCGCTCAGGTTGCCCATCGTCCCCGGGCTGGCGAGACCCTGCTCGCGGATCAATTCCAGACCAGCCCGGGAGGCAAAGGCGCCAATCAAGCGCTGGCCGCGTGCAGAATGGGAGCATCGGTCACGATGCTCGGCGCGGTTGGCGCCGACCACTTCGCGGAAGCCGCCCTCTCTCTTATGCAACAGGAAGGTGTGGACCTCTCCAGAGTCAAAGCCCTGGAATGTGTGCCAACTGGCCTGGCCTTAATCCATCTTGATCAGCAAGGGGATAATAGCATCACGGTAGTTCCAGGTGCCAATGCACAGGGGGGCACCTGGGCGCTCCAGAATCTCGAACAGGTCCTCACTCCCCACGATATTCTGGCCCTGCAACTGGAGGTCTCCCTTGATGTCGTCTGCGCGGCGATTACGATGGCAAAACGTGTCGGTGCGACGGTCATGCTTGATCCCGCGCCTTGTCCCGACTACATTCCACAGGAGTTTTTTCAGGCCGATATCCTGACTCCCAACCAGGGAGAGGCCGAACGCATTCTCCAGCGCCGAATTGAAGATATCGATCAGGCCCGCAACGCGACGCGCACATTGCATAAGCTCGGGATCGCTACGGCTATTATCACCCTGGGATCTCAGGGCATCGTCTGGACAAATAGCCAGGGAACCTTTTATGAGGCGGCCTGCCGCGTAAAATCTATTGATAGCACCGGGGCTGGCGATACCTTCGCGGGAGCCCTGGCCGCGCTGTTGGATGGTGGGCATGGTATGGGCAACTCGATTGCCCTGGCTAACAGAGCCGCCGCCCTGGCAACCACCAGAATAGGTGCGCAATCTGCACTACCCCGTTTGCAAGAGGTCCTGGACCAGTACGCGACCCAACCAGAACCCCACTAGCTATATCGCGCTCCACTAATCTATTCCTTCTCCCCCGTGCTTCGCCCAACATGTAGGGCCACCCCTCGCGGGTGGCCTGATATCAAGGGCTGATTCTGTCCTCCTTTGAAGGTATACTTTGCTTGTAAGTAGAAAACAGGCTGACAAACAGACAGCAAAGGAGGAGAGACCGATGCGCGAACGCGTTTTAACTCTGCGCGAGCTCAATCGCGCCACCCTGGCAAGGCAACTTCTGTTGGAACGGGCCAGCCTCACTCCCCTGGCCGCGATCAAGCAGCTAGCAGGCATGCAGGGGCAGCTCGCCAATCCTCCATATATAGGCCTGTGGAGTCGTCTGCAGTCCTTCCGGAAGAGCGATCTGACCGAATTGCTGGAGCGGCTCGAAGTGGTAAGAACGTCGATGATGCGCCGCACGCTGCACCTGACGACTGCTGAAGACTATCTGCATTTCCGGCCCGCACTGGCAGCCCTGCATACGCGCCATCTGGAAAGCTTTTTTGCCCAACTGCAGATCGACGGCCTCACGAGAGAACGCCTGCTGGCGGAGATCCAGGATTTCCTGCGTGAGAAACCTCGCACCAATGTCGAACTGCGTGCTCGTCTGGCTGAACTGATCCCGCAGATGGGCGAGCGGCTGCTCTATGTGGTGCGTGCTTCCCTTCCGCTGATCCAGGTCTTCCCCGGCGGCGCCTGGGGCGTCGGGGGCAGCCCGGCCTATGCCCCGGCTCCGCTCTTGCTAGGACGCTCGTTTGTTCCTTCCGCGGAAGGCCTGCGTACGCTCATTCGCAGCTACCTGGCCGCCTTTGGTCCGGCCAGCATCAAAGATCTACAAATCTGGTCTGGCCTCAGCCGCCTCCAGCCAGCCTTCGAGACCCTGCGCCCCGAACTCGTCACCTTCCGCGATGAGCAGGACCGCAAACTCTTCGACCTGCCCGGCGCCCCCTTGCCTTCCAGGCATACTCCCGCGCCCGTGCGCTTTATCCCCGATTTCGACAATCTTGTCCTGGCCCACGCCGACCGCCAGCGTGTCATTCCCGACCACTATCGCCCCTATGTCTTTCCCGGCAATTCCATGGTCCTGCCTACCTTCCTCATCGATGGTTTCGTTAGCGGTGTCTGGCATATCGAGCGCACCCCCGCCGTCGTCAGGCTAATCATCCAGCCCTTCGAACCCCTCCCGGCCAGCACATCCCAGGAATTACAGGCCGAAGGCCACCGCCTGTTGACCTGGGCTGCGGAGAAAATCGACACCTTTGAAATTGTGCTTAACACTTACGACGGAAAAAGCGGCAAACAGAATATGTGGGGCAGTTTATAGCCATGATGTTGGACAGTAACAGGCAAAATCGGGGGTCAAGGGGGCGGTTAGCCCCCTTGCGGAGCGCGAGGTGTCCTCGCAAAAATCTCTTCTCCCTTTTTTTGCCGCCGTAGGCGCTTCCTTACAGACCCCCTGACGAACGCCGTTCGGAACACCTTGCCGTCAGATGACGCGAAGCGGAGGCACGTCAGTGCCGTTTCTGACGGAACCTTTCAAGAGGCTGTGTCAGCAGCGTTGGGGGTCTGGACAAGAGGCGGCAGTGAAAAGAGAGCTGAAAAGCCCTGAGGCGTATACAAAAAATGACAAAAAATTGTATACTTGAGCAAAAGTCTTCAAAAAGCGGAGAACAGATGTCACAAACGGGCGTAGAAACCAAACTCCCCTGGAAACATGTCCCCAAAGCGGTTCGTCAGCAAGTTCATACTGCGTTAGGCGCCCCGGTGATACGAGCCACACGTATCTGGGGAGGATATGCTCCAACCCCAACC
>JAFMRP010000948.1 GCA_017354095.1 Ktedonobacteraceae bacterium | reverse complement strand
CAGTGGACACTTTATCGCCGATATTGGCGCTGAGCGAATCGAGCTTGCCGTTGCCGGGAGAACTGACCGATACAATGGCACCACTGATCTGTGCATCATCGGTGCTATAGAAGAGGTAGTTCTGGTAGAGATAATAGGCGATACCTCCACCGATCGCCATCACGGCGATAATTAACATGAGCGGAACCAGTATTAAGCGACGCATAGATGATGTTATCCTTCCTAATAGAAAGAGTTATTAATGACAAATTGGTTCAGTGTATGATAACAGGCTGCGGTTTAGACGGCGAGCATAGCCTCTTCGCGTGCTTGCGCCGCTTCATCACTTTCAGCCTGTGAGTGCTGTTGTTCTGGTGCTGCTTTGCGTTTGCTGCCGCCAACGAAGCACGCGGCGATAATGGCCAGGATAGCCAGAGCGAGGCTGAGCCAGAAGGCATCCTGTATGGCCAGCACATAGGCCTGTTTCTGTATCATTCCATCGACCATAGCCAGCGCTGTAGCGTATGCCTGATTGAGCGTGTGCCCCTGAGCCACCAGTGCGGCCTGCATATGAATGATAAACTGACCCAGCGGCGAATCCGCCGTGACACGTTCGGCCAGGTGAGCAAGGTGAACTTTATCCTGGTTCTGAACGGTTGTGGCGATCAGCGCCACGCCCAGTGAACTGGCAACGAAGCGCAGCGTTGTGCTCACGCCTGTGGCCTGGGGCAGGCGATGTGGCTCGATTTCCGCCAGGGCGGAAACGTTCAACGGTTGCATGCACAATCCGAGCGAAAGGCTGCGCAGGATCAGCAGCAGTTGCAGCGTGAAAAAGGGCATATCGGTAGATAGTCCTGTAAGGAGCCACATAGCGATGGCCATAAGGATCAGCCCAGGGATGACCACGGCTCGTACGCCGAATTTGTCGACCAGTCGCCCACCGAGCAGCATAGTGACCATGGAGGCGAATGCCTGGGGCAGCAGTATCAGGCCGGCCTGATAGGCGCTCAGTCCGCGCAGATTCTGCAGGTAGACGGGGATCAGGAACAGACCTCCAAAGAGTGCAAAGGTGACCAGGATGCTGGCCAAACTACTCGTGGTAAACGAGCGATTGCCAAACACGCGTATGTCCAGCAGCAGTGTTTTGCCTTGCCTGGCGTTGCTTAGTTCAATTGCAATGAAAATGATCAGCAGCAGTGTGCCGGCAGCCAGGAAGCTGATAACTTTTATGGATCCCCAGCCATCGTTGCTGGCGTCTGACAGGCCATAGAGCAGGCAGGCCAGGCCACTGGCAGAGAAGATGAAGCCGGGAACGTCGAAGCTGGTACGTTTGTCGGTCGACACCTCGCGCAGGACAGCCGCGCCCAGCAACAGGCCAACAATGCCGATGGGAACGTTGATGTAGAAGATAAGCTGCCAGCTGGCAAAAGTAACGATATAGCCGCCCAGGGTGGGGCCGAAGGCTGGTGCCAGCAGGATCGGGATGCCCAGGAAGCCCATGGCTGTACCGCGCTCCTGTGGTGGAAATTCGCGGTAGAGCATGGTCATCGACAGAGGCATAAGGAACGCGCCGGTAGCTCCCTGCAGAATACGGAATGCAATCAGCACCGGCAGGCTCCAGGCCAGCCCGCACAGAGCCGATCCGACCGTAAAGCCGGTCAGTGAGAGCAAGTAGAAGCGCTTTAAACCCAGGCGATCAGAGAGAAAGCCAGTGAGCGGTGTGGCCACTCCCTGTGCCAGCGTATAACCAGTCAGCGTCCATTGCACGCTATCAAGGCTGGCCCCAAAAGAGCTTTGCAGGTGGGGGATAGCGATATTTACAATGGTGCTGTCCAGAATACTCATGAATATCCCAAAAATCACCACTATGGCTACGAGCCACTTGTACGGAATGCCACCCTCTTGATGACTGGCAGTGGCGGGAATTTGCATGATAAATGGACTCCTTAGTGACATTCAATGTGAATGTAATAATCTTTTTGGCTTGCCAGGCGCTCTCGTAAAAGAGTCGTCGTTTTGAGTACAGGTTGTCTGCGAAGCATTATGTTTCGTCATCTAGACAGAATCATCTCAATCGATAAATGATTACGGTGTCTTTTGGACTGGATCTGCTGCGATCGCGCGAAAGTAGATTCGTCCCAGGTGACGAATTAGTTCCTCAGGCGTTAGCTCCTCATCCGTAGTGAGAAGTTTATGCACATGAGGAGAAAGCATACTGAAAAAAAGGCTGCGCATAATCGCTGTTGGAAGCGAGCGGTCAAAGACGCCCTCGGCTTTGCCCTGTTCAAACAAATTGTTTACCAATGCCGCAGCGTGGTTCATATGCTGCTGCAACACCTCCTTTTTCTGCAAAAACATTGGCCGCAGGTCAATGCTGTTGTAGATGATCGAGAGGAGCCGTGAATTATCACCAAAGAGACTCTGGCCGCGCGAATAGAAAATTGCCTCCAATTTTTCTTGAGCGGACCTGTCGGAGGCGAGGATTACCTCGATATTTTGCATAAAGCTGCGCAATCCCCGCTCTAGCAGAGCCAGCACAAGATCTTCCTTCTTCGCGAAATGCAGGTAGAGAGTTCCCTTGGCGATACCGACGCGTGCGGCAATTTCATCCATTGACGCTTCGTAGTAGCCCTTTTCCAACAACACCTCCTCAGCGGCATGCAAGATCAGGTCTTCGCGCTCCTGACGCTGCCTCTCTTTCAGAGACCGGTGAGGTGTTGTCTCTGACATGTTTTCCTCCATGTAGGATATTGATAATAGCTCAAAGTTGTGAATGACCTGAAAGAATAAAGATTGACTTGTGTAAATGACTTATGACTATCTGGTCAATATTTTAACCACAAGGTCAGGTATTGTCAATAGCAAATCGGTATTATTGAGAAAATTGGTTGAGATTGTGCCTGGTGTGGTGAGATGTCTGGTAGACTTAGATGCAGGGTTATGTGTCGAACGAGAAGGAGAGACGTATTGTGGAGTATGAGCAGGACGAGATGATCGCGCTGCACCATCGCGATCGTTGATTAGCCTCCAGACGATGAGAGTCTGTTGATACGTGGGATGAAGGAGCA
>JAFMRP010000947.1 GCA_017354095.1 Ktedonobacteraceae bacterium | reverse complement strand
TACCCGAACTACTTGTACTACTTGTGCTTGCCTGGGCCATCTCAAAGACAGCATTCGCCCAGGGAGGGGTATTAGGAGAACCAGGGAGGTAGATTTGCCCTGCCTGTTCACCTTCACCAGCAGACACGATGGCCTGGCTCAGTTGCTCAAGGTCCGCATCCTTCAAGCTCTCAAACGAGGCGTCAGGGTCAAGATTGAGCTGCCTGGCAAAAGCATGTGTGTGCGTCTGGATGTCCACCTGTTCTTGCCCAGCGTTAGAAGGAGCCAGGCTATTAAGCACCTTGTGGATTCTCGCGCGGGAGTGAGCGAAACTATGCACCAGGGCTTTGAGCGCCCTGACTCCTGTTGGCATATCGGGGAAGACGGCATAACGTTTGTCGCGCCCAATGGCCCCATTCTGGCGTGAAAGTGCGTTGATATACACATTGCCAGGATTGTTCGTGCGCCAAGCTCGGCTGCCTGCCGCACGAATGTGCTGGCGGTAGAGCACAAAACGTGTGCCATCAGGGGCCGTCCCGGCAACACCAGCGCGCCAGCGCGTCACCGGGGGTCTTGGATTAGCTTGCAGAGCGGCGATCACACGGCGTCCATGGGCCTGGGCAGAGACATTCTGTCTGGTTGTTTCATAGTGAAGTGATTGCTGATCAGAATTGAGCGGATCATTTGGCTGAGTCATGATATACCTTCTTTCTACTAAACAAGGAAGATGAGTAACGCTTTGCCACCCTGGCCTGTGCGGTGGATCACATTCTCAATGCATTATGCGTTGCTTCTTCCTGCTCTTCATCTAAGAGACGTTCAACCTGGAAGGCCAGTTCGGTGCGCTGGGGCATAGTCAAGCTCTGAGTCAGGATGTGTAGAGGGGGTTCTTCATCTCCGATGGTGCGCAAAAGCGAAGCCGCCCACCCGGAGAGGGCCGTCTCAGTATCATAGCTGGTGAGAGTGTCGTCCCATAGCGTAGTTGGGATAGAGAGGTGGGCGCAAGCTCTGTAGAGACGTTCCTCACGTTCACGGAACCATGTTGCATACATCGAGTTAGAGATCATCGCTTGCAGCAGGTAGGCAACACAGCAATCTTCTTTGATCTCGCCATATCGGTATTGATCAAGAATTTCAATATATGCTCTAGGATGGGGATGAAAGTGCTGCTCAACGGTTGTCAAGAGGCTTGAGCGAAAGCCAGCGCGCACCAGCCACAGTGTAGCAACCAGACGAGAGGTACGTCCATTTCCATCACGAAAAGGATGTATTGTTAAGAGGTCAAGATGAAGTCGTGTTGCTACAACCGGCGTTGGCTCATGCGAAGCCGAGGCGCGTGCCAGGGCCGCATCGACGAGCGCAGGTACATCGTCAGCAGCGGGAAAACGGTGGTGAGCGCCCACGAGGAGCCCTACATTACGGAACTCCGCACCGCCGACCGCTGCATCATGAATTGCACACAAGAGAGCAGCATCGAGTTTCCATTGTGGTGAGGATACCGCCTCAGAGACAAAATGGTTGTAGGCCTGAACATAGCGAGATCGCTCTCCTGATTGATCGTACCCATGCACTTCACGGCGCATCAGGCCTCGCCACAGAGCAGGCCGATGAAGCCGAGCATCGATAATATGTCGCTGCCGCTCAATAGAGGACGCAAGCTCAGCCAAATCTCCCATCGCGGGAGGAGATGGCAATGTGAAAGATGAACTGCCCATGATTTGATCAGTTCTCATATTATTTGCTTCCTTATCAGATTGAGATGTACTACCGTGTGAACGTTGTATCAGTTGTATTCTGGAGTAGCAAAATCTCTACTATATTAGACTCTGTGGTTCTGTCAGAGGGGAGTGCTAGTGGAGGGGTTGGGCTTGACCCTGGATATGGGCCAGCTTATCCGGGTTAACTACTTCATAGAGGGTGGAGATCCGCCCTTCTGTCATCTCAGAGGTAAGAACGCTCAAGAGGGTCTCGTTGCTCCAGACAAGGATCCCAGTAGTGCCATTGATCGATGCAATGGTGAGGTGCACATTGGGATACCAGGAAGGAGACTTACGCAGGAGACCGTTCCAGACGCGCAGGACCTGCTCTTGACCAGAAATCGGATAGGGAGCGGCATAGACTTTGCCTCCGCCATCGGCCCAGAGTGTTACGTCCTGTTCCAGCATAGTCACCAGCGCCTGCATATCTCCCTGTTGACTGGCGGAGAGGAAGCGTTCCATTAAGCGCTGTTGCTCCTCTTGTGAGGGGGTGAAGCGCGCCTGGTGCTTTGTGAGATGAGTTTTTGCTTGATGGAATAGTTGACGACAATTGACGGGACTTTTGCCGACGATTTCGGCAATCTCTTCGTAGCGATAGGCAAACACTTCGTGCAGTAGAAAAACGGCCCGCTCATAGGGTGTCAGGCGCTCTGCCAGGAGCAGGAAAGCGGTGGAAAGGGATTCTCGCTGCTCCAGGGTTTGCAGCGCCAGATCTTCGGGATTGGGGGTCAGCAGCGGCTCAGGCAGCCAGGGGCCGATATAGTCTTCGCGTTGAACACGCGCCGATTTCAGGTGGTCGAGACACAAACGGGTGATGATGGTTGTCAGGTAGGATTTGAGGGAGCGGATCTCTGCTTGAGGAGATGACTGAAGAGAGCGTAGATAGGTTTCCTGAATCATATCCTCTGCCTCGCTGGCGCTGCCAAGCATGCGATAGGCAATCGAGAAAAGCAGGGGGCGATACTGTTGAAACTCATCTGCCGGGATCTTTTGCTCCATTATTCTCTTCTTCGCCTTTTTATAGTTATTCAGATTATAGCATGTTTTTTAGAGCAGGCTCACAAAGCTGGATTTTGCCAACTTGACATTGGTTGACATTCAATGATACTTTAGACAGTGTCTAAAGTCACTACTTATTACCCTGTCAAACTTCGTTGTATTATCCACTTACTACCAGGGCAGGAATGCTACTGTACCTCAAGGGATTGGGCCATGTGAAAGGGACACAGACGGCGCTATGGTTAATGAAAAGCCAACGGAAGGCTTCACTCCCGCGTCGAGCCAGCAACTGCCGCATCTGCTAGACGCGATTCCTC
>JAFMRP010000946.1 GCA_017354095.1 Ktedonobacteraceae bacterium | reverse complement strand
TGATGGTAACGGGCTGGCATGGATTATTCCAAGAGGCGATTCAGAGCCAGGACGATGCGGTCTCGCTGGTCGAAACGCTAGGTTTCTGCACCTGGGGTCCGCTGGCAGGCCTGGATTTTCCCAACCTGGCCGAGGCGATGAACGAAACGGCGGTCTCGGTTCTTGACCGGACATGGTACTGGAAAGATGATCTGCACTTTGCACGCCAGCTCTACTATGGCAAGATCATACGCGGGCAGCCCAGTTTCATCGCACCCGACTACCTGCCTGACTTTATCGCGGCCCTGGCCGGACGAGGACAGGAGGAGGAACGTGATGTTACGCGACTCTTCCTGGCCGGACGGCTCTCGCGCGAGGCGAAGGTGATCTATGAGTATCTGCTCGACAACCCTGCCCGGCCATCGCGTGACCTGCGTCGTGGTACCTCGCTGAGTAGCGCGAGCATGAAGACAGCCACGGAGCGCGCACTGGTAGAGCTGCAACGCCGTTTCTTGATCTGCAAAACTGGCCTGACCGGGCGCACACGCGGCACCTATTCCTACGTGTGGGATCTTGCCGAGCGCTTCTGGCCAGAAGCGTTCAGCGACGCACGCCGCACCGCGCCTCAGATTGCGCGCAGCCGCATTCGCGGGCAGCTACGCGACTTCGGTATCGAACCAACGGCACAACTGGAGCAGAGGCTATTTCTCTGGCGCTAATGCATTTTTTCTACTGCTATCGCAAAGTTGACTTATATTATCAACAGAGTCAACTCTACTTTTAGTACGTCAAAATACGAGTAAACATTGATTTTCAGACGCGATGCGGCTATACTCTTTTATGAAAGAGTTCTTATTTTCTACCATCTTCATATTGCTAGAAAGATTCATTCATGACAACTATAGCCAGATCGCGTACAGTCAGGCAGATCGTCCATCCTCGTCCGCGCCTTGTTGGAGCCAGTTCACAGGTACCGCTCTTTGACGGACAGATGGTACGCTATGTCAATCTTGATAGTGCCGCCAGCACGCCGCCTCTGGCGAAAGTACGTCAAGCGGTCGAAGCATTTCTGCCCTGGTATTCCAGCGTCCACCGGGGCTCCGGCTACAAATCGCGTCTCTCCACGCATCTCTATGAGCAGGCACGTGATGTCGTAATGCGTTTTGTGGGTGCGCAGCAGGGCAAACATATCGTTATTTTTGTGCGCAACGCCACCGAGGCCATCAATCTGCTGGCACATCGTATCGTATTGGAGCCAGGTGAGCTCGTTTTGACGACGCGCCTGGAGCACCATTCGAATCTGCTGCCCTGGTATCGTGTGCCACATGAAGTCGTGGAGCTAACGCCTGATGGATGTATTGACCTTGCGGATCTGGAGCGCCGTCTGAAACAGCACGCAGGCAAGGTTCGCCTGATCACAGTGAGCGCGGCATCGAACGTGACGGGGATTCTCCCCGATATTCAGGCAATCGCGCGAATGGCCCATGCGTATGGGGCGTTGATCGCGCTTGATGCCGCGCAACTGGCTCCGCATCGAGCGCTGGCCATGACCGGTCAGGGAGAAGCGATTGATATCGTGGCTTTCTCCGGCCATAAGTTGTACGCGCCCTATGGCGCCGGGGCGCTGGTGGTACCAGCAACGCTCTTCGCTGATGGCGAGCCGATGCTGGTGGGTGGTGGCACCGCGTGCCTGGTCACAGGCACGGGCATTAGCTGGGCAACGGGTGCTGACCTGGAGGAGGCGGGTTCACCCAATGTGATTGGTGTTGTGGCGATGGCCGCGGCGCTGGAAGAGTTGATGCGCTATGGGATGGAACACGTCGCCAGGCATGAACGCGAACTGACACGCTATGCCGCGCGCCGCCTGCGCACTATTCCCGGTCTGACCCTGTATGGTCCTTCATGGGAAGGGATGCTAGCGGGAAAGGAAGACCGGCTGGGCGTTTTTAGCTTTAATCTTGAAGGGCGGGCGTACGCCGAGGTAGCCGCGATCCTGGCGAACGAGTGGGGGGTGGGCGTACGCAGTGGCTGCTTCTGCGCACACCTGTATGTAGCCCACCTGCTGGGGATCTCTGAAGCTGACTCGATGGAAGCTCGCGAGCGCCTGATCGCCGGCATGCCGGTCGAACTGCCCGGCATGGTACGTGCCAGCCTGGGTATTGGCACGACAAAGCGCGATATCGACAGGCTCGTTTCCGGCCTGCAGGCCATCGCCAGGGGTGAGATCCGTGCTCGCTATACGCGAACGGAATATGGTGACCTGGAGCCAAAGATGGGACAGCGCACTTTTGAGGCGCATGGCGAGAGCTTCCTGAGCTAGCCGAGCAATATCTGTATCTCCTCATCGGTCAGATAGCGCCATTTGCCGGGAGCCACGCCCTGCAGCGTCAGCGGTCCTACGCCAGAACGTATCAAGCGCAGGACCGGGTGTCCCAGGGCTTCCAGCATGCGGCGCACCTGGCGCTTGTGTCCTTCGTGGATCGTCAGGGCCAGCCACGTATTGCCGGCAACATGGCGCAAAATGCGCACGCGAGCCGGTGAGGTTTTGAAGCGGTTGCCATTATCCTCGTGGATGACGACACCGGAGCGCAGAGTGCGCAATGCGCCTTCATCGGGGCGTCCACGCACCAGCGCTTCATAGTGCTTTTCCTTTCCGTAGCGCGGATGCGAGAGGCGCAGCGCGAACTCGCCATCATTGGTCAGCAGGAGCAGGCCGGAGGTATCAAAATCCAGGCGTCCTACGGGGTAGACGCGTAAGCGCTGCAACTCCTGGGGCAACAGGCTGATGACGGTAGGGCGTCCGTGGGGATCGCTGACGCTGCTGACATAGCCAGCAGGCTTATGCAGCAGCAGGTAGACATGTCTACTGGTTCCCTGTATCAGACGGTTATCGACCTGTACCCGGTCGTGCATGGGATCGATACGTGTGCCCTGGGTGGTTACCACTGTACCATTGACGCGCACGCGCCCGGCTGAAATCAGTTCTTCGGCATGGCGACGCGATGCCACGCCGACATGTGCCAGGAAACGCGCCAGCCGCTCTCCCTGAGGCGTGGCCTGCTCTCTCCCCTCC
>JAFMRP010000945.1 GCA_017354095.1 Ktedonobacteraceae bacterium | reverse complement strand
AGCATCTGTTCCTGGATGTGTAAGGCGCGCTGATAGAGTGACTCAGCCTCTCCATATTGTCCACGCTCATGCACATACTGCGCGACTTTATACGCTAAGGATGCCAGGGGCAGGGAACGTTCAGCGTCCTCGGCTCGATGGACACAGAGCAGCGCATGCGTCACCAGCCGTTCACTCTGTTTCTGCCAGGTGACATACTCCTTTATTGACCATGCTTCAGGAAACACCGCCTCGAGTGCACCAGTCACTCGTCTTTCCCATGCTTGCCGCTCTTCCTCCGTCATGGCATCCAGGAGCACGGCCTGTACCAGCCGGTGGATCGAGAAGGTTTGTGCTTCCGGCTGGCGCGAGAGCAACGAATAGGAACACACAAGGGCAACCACCCGGTTCCACTCCAGGGGCTCGCGAGACACCGCCTCCAGTGCTGTTCCCAGATGCATCCCACCCTGGCAAAAGAGCGCTTCAGGGATCGCTTCCGGCTGCAGCAGCGCACACACCCGCAAAAGATCCCGTACCGCCGGGTGACGCTCGACTATCGCCGTGATAGCAAGTGCGAACGTGGTCGAAACTGGCAGGGGATGCTCCTGCGCTCCCTCGCCTCGCTGCTGAAGCAAGACGGCACGCCGATTACGGAAGAGCTCCAGGTAGGTGGACACATCGCACTGCGTCTCTTCCAGGTAAGCCCCCGCCTGATCGAGCGCCAGGGGGAGTCCTCCCGTCACCGTGACCAGTTCCGCTGCTGCCGCATACTGGGAAGGGTGCTGCACAGCGAACGAGTGTACGTGCTCAGCAGTCGCTTCCGCCTCCAGCATGTTGGCGCGCCGCAACAGGAACAGGACGCCTTCCTCCTGCTCCATCGGCAAGAGGGGAATGCGTCGCGCACGCGTCCCCACCACTTGCAGACGCGTCGTGAGCAGCACTGCCCCTCGTCGTCGGGGTGGGAGGAAGCGATCCATCACCTCCAGATCTTCTACATTATCGCAGATGAGCAACCACTGATCATGCTCCATGAGCCAGTTGCGGACTGCCGCGATGACCCGTTGCTGATCCTTCTCGCCTCGTTGCGGCAATTGGAGCGTCTCGGCAACACGCAGCAGGCTTAAGGCAAGGCTCTCGGCGGTCTCTGCCCCGATCCACAAGACCGCGCGATACTCCTGAGCAAACCGATAGGCATACTCCAGGACGAGCTGCGTCTTGCCAACGCCACCGAGCCCAGAGAGCGCATATACGTGGGGAAAAGCCGCCTCTTGATGGGAGGAGAGGGAGGCGTGCAGAGCCGTGAGAAGCGCTGCACGCCCGGTAAAGAAGACATTGCGTGGATAGGGGACACCCCACCAAGGCGTGGTAGGGGTCTGGGTCTCTTGCACTTCAAACAGCGCTTCGGGGTACAACCCGAAAAAGCGACTCAGTTGGAGCCGGGCAAAAGCCTGAGGCAGTGACCGTCCTTGTTCCCAGCGACGAATACTCCTGACGGAGAGATCGAGCGCCTCGGCCAGCTCCTCTTGCGATAAATGACGGCGTAATCGCTCCTCGCGCAAACGGTTCCCAAATGGCATGGAAATGGTTCGTTCCTCCTGAATTGCTTGCTCACATGGATCCCCATACACTCCTGTAAATACAGTATAAACGAAGAAAATTAGCAGGTAAAGCGGGTCGAGCGATTTTGCTATATGTGGCCGGTTCCTGTCCTGGTCGAATCGTCCTTTTCCCTGTAAGCTAGAAAATGATCATTCCATCCCTTGGATCATTACCTGTGAAACTCCAGGAGTTTCCTCGTCCCTTCTCGGTCGAATCAGGTTGCAAAACGTTTTTCCATTGTCCTCAGCTCCACCCCTGGAGGCGCTACAAAAACGGGGCTGGCTCAACTGGACGTTCATAAGAAGCCTGTCAAAGGATGCTTGAAGATGCCTGAAAGAGGGGGTCGCCTGAGCACGGCTCGTTCGACAACGTGAACGGTGAGGTCATCATGTGACCCTCCAAGCACTGGCTCAGGCTCAGGCGAGCTAGCTGCTTGCCTCAAGCTCTGGGGAGGGGCTTTTCAGAGGAGGTGCTTATGTCCTTAGAACGAAGAACGGCTCGAAGCGAAAACGATAGCAGCGGTTCGAATTTGACTGCGATGCTGAGAGGGGACCAAGCCGCAACATCTGATACCCCCAACCCAGCGAGCCAGCCACCTTCATTGTTACAAGCGATGCACGCAGAGACTGCTTCTCATGATCAACCAGACTCTGGGGCAAAGAAGCCAGAAGAAATCTATGACGAACGAAGAAGGCAATTGAGGCAGGAGATAGCAGACCGGCTTGAAGATCCCTCGCGTTTTCCTGCTTTGCCACCGCTGTCTCACACGAGAAGTGTCGCGGCTTCACTTGGGCATGGGCAGGGATTACGAAATCCATTGGGATGGCGAGGAGTATGTGGAATAGATGTGATGGAGCAATTCATTAATTATTATGCTCCCAAAGAGCATATCCGCGAAATAACCGGTGGAAGAGAGCAGGTGACTGAACATGATCTCGTCTTGTACGCCAGAAATCATGATTTAGCAACATCGGATAAGGAGGCAGAGCAATGGATCGGCAAAAAACAGCAATTTCTTATCGATGATGATGCAGCAACATTGCTGAGGAAGCACCAGGAGAACCTCGCTGCCAGTGATCTGGTCACATTAGTCTCTACCAAGTTTCCCGATGCTGATGTTCCCAATTGCCACGTAGGGATGAACTGGAGTTACGGCTTTATCGCAGCAAAGGACGCACAACAGATGTTTCGTCTGAATGAAAAAGGTCAGGACCTGCTGAGCAATCGTGACCTCTTTCTGACGGTTGCTGATGTGGAACAGATGCTTCGTCAGTCGCAGTGGAAAGGCCAAAAAAGCCCAGAGAACAACGAAACCCTGAAGGGACTGCGATTATTTGGGACCAGAGATTGGCTTGGTGGTACAAGTGGCATTGAGCAGCTGCAATTAGCTGCCGCATTCGGGGCTCCGGCCCGGATCATAGGAAATCTAGTTTCAGAAGGCGTCGTACAATCAGAAATTGTCTCTCTAGATGCACATG
>JAFMRP010000944.1 GCA_017354095.1 Ktedonobacteraceae bacterium | reverse complement strand
GGATATACTGGCCAGGATCGAAGAAGCGGCCTAGCGAGCGCCAGGTATAGGGATCGAGGTCGATAACGCTCCAATGCGGGTCTATCATGCGGATACCTCCCAGATTTGTATGCTATAGGGTGAGAGTTCGACCGGCAGGCTATCCTGTACGGAGAGGGTACGGGGATCGCCCCAGACGCAGTGGAATCCATGCTGGCCTGTGAAATGGATGCTGGTGGAGATGGTTTGAGCGGTGGGATTGGCCAGGAAGAGCAGTGTTTGCCCGGCGTAGTGATGGGTGGTGATATCGATGGCGGGATGCGCGCTGCGGTAGGGGGCCGGTGGGAGCAAGTTGTTTGCCAGCTGTTCCAGGTCTGATTGGGCTACCCAGGTCAGTGTGCCCTGGCCGATGGAGGTTGTGCCGGGCGCTTTGAGGTAGGTACACAGCACCTCGGACGGCTGCAGGGTGGGATCGAGATAGGGCATGCCCGGGCCTATGACCAGGTGTCCTCCGGCCTGGACGTAGCGGAGCAAGTTATGCTGGTCGGTGGTATCCAGAAAATCGGTCGTGGGCAGGAACACGAATGAGTAGTGTTGCAGGCGTTCGGGATCGATGTGGGTATCCGCGAGATCGTAATCGATGAAGCGGCGTTGCAGGGCGTGTATGGCCGTGCCGAACCAGTTGTCCCAGATGCGTTCATCGGCCTCAGCGAGCGCGTTCCAGCGCAGGCCGAGGTCCAGATCCACCTGGAAGAGTTCGCGGGGCAGGCCATAGAGATCGGCATGGGCATAGTGCAGGGTGCTCGCGAGGGAGGCGTAGCGGCCGAGGTCGTAGTTGAGCAGTACGAGTGCCTGGCGGCAGCGCTCGAAGCGCCAGAGGGGGTAGCGTTTGAGGAACGCGGCCCACTGCTGGTAGAAGGGGGCGTAGTCGGGTCGCAGTGTGCCGTGGCGGGTGATGGGGCTGCCCTGCCAGCGTTCGCGCTCGACCAGCATATAGAAATTGACGGCCTTGACCCCGTACATGAACGCGCTTATGGTGATAAAGGCCTGTTCGTCGGGAGTTGGGGTGAGGTCGCGGTGGCTCCAGATGCCGCAGCCAAATTCGGGGACAAAGGGCAGGCGTGTTGAGCCGGCCAGGAAGCGGATCGATTGGATGGCGCCGCGATAGCTTTCCTTGTTACGATAGAGATTCATGCCGACCCAATCGATGTCTGGATCGGCCTCCATGCGGGCGAGGTCCAGGGGGGTGCGGTACTGGAATGCCACATCGTGGAAGATAGGAACGTCCTGGATGCCGCGTTCGCGCAGCATGCGAGCGATGCGGGCGACGCACCAGCGGATTTGATATTCTTTATAGGCGATCCAGTCCAGGTGCCAGGGCAGGTCATCGCGGGTCTGTACCTGGCAGTCGCGTGGTGGATCGATCTCCGCGAAGCTCGTGTAGTGGCCGTGGTAGGTAGCATTCAGGGTTGACAGGTCATGGTAGCGTTCCTGCAGGAAGGAGTGGTACAGGCAGAGGGAGGCATCGCTGTAGTCGGTGGCGTATGCCTGATCGTGGAAGAGGTAGCAGGTTTCGTTATCGCTTTGAACGCTCACGATGCAGCCTCTGGGGGCCAGGTGGCGGGTGATCAGGGGAGTGACGACATCGAACCAGCGTCCCACCTCTTGATAGAACGTCTCGCTGGCGTAGGAAGGAACCGGGAAGGGGCGTGGGGGGTGCAGGCCCCACGCGGCATCCAGGTGTGGGCTATTCTGGGCTGTGCGTGCCTGGATGCGTGGATCGCCCAGGACCCATGAGGGGAAGCCAAAGTTTGTGAGTTCGGCATTGATGAGAGGACCGGGGCGGACGATCAGCCAGAGGCCGCGCTCTTCGCATAGGAGCAGAAAGGCTTCGAAGTCTTTGCGCTCATCCTGCTGTCCCCAGTCATAGTGGCCGGGTGTGATTTCGTGGACGGACCAGGGGATGTAGGTTTCGATCATCGAGAAGCCGAGCGCCTGCACCTGGTCCAGGATCGTGGGCCACAGGGAGCGCTCCAGGCGCCAGTAGTGGACGGCGCCTGAATAGACCGGGATCTCCTGCTGCGCGACAGAGAGGCCGGTGGGGGTAAGTGTAACAGTCACTTACGGTTTATCCTTTCTGCAGTTTTTATGCTGTAGGGCGATTGTTTTTGCCGCCTGCGGCGGCTCGCAAAAAAGAAAAAGAGATTTTTCGGGGGACACCCCCGAACCCCCGGCAGGGGGCTGACCGCCCCCTGCACCCCCGCGTCGGTCGTATCCATTGTTAGAGGACGCCAGCGTCTTTGAGTTCCTGGTTGGCCTGAGTTTCCCAATCGGAGACGCTCAGGTTATCGAGGCCTTTGATAAAGGCTTGCCAGCTGGCGTCGTTGAGTGGTTGCTGGCCGGTGACGAACTTGACCAGGTTCTCGTTGGTGTAGCGATAGATGTCTGCCTGGTTAGAGGCGGGTTGTATGAGAAACGCGTTTGTCTGGTCTTGCCAGGACATACTGGCGATCGTCTGATAGATTTTCGACGGTTCTATGGTACGTCCATTTTTGGTTTTGAAGGCGCCATAGCGTGCCGCGAGTTCAGACGGGGTATTTTTGTAGACCAGGCTGCGCAGCTGGTTGATGGGAGCCGCGTCGTGGCCATCGAAGGGTACGGGTACGCCCTTGTTGGTCACATTGCCCTGCGCGTCCAGCTTGTAGTGTGTGCCTTCCAGGCCAAAGGCGGTCAGGTAGTAGCCTTCGCCAGAGTTGGTCCACTCCAGGAATTTGGCGATAGCGGCCCCTTTACCGGCATCCAGGGCTTTTTTAGAGACAGCGATACGTGTGCCCAGGTTGTTATAGGGTCCCAGGTAGGAAGTCACGCCGGTCGCGCCTTGCAATGGTTGCAGTGGCTGCCACACGCCTTTGGGGAAATTGGTATCGAACGATTGGTAGTTACCCTGGCAGATAGCTGCGCAGAAGTCTTCGGGCATAATGCCATATTTGCCCTGTTGTTTCCAGCGGGCGCGGAAATCGTTCGTTTTCAGGGTCGTCCAATCCGGGTCCATGACTTTGTTAGCGGCCATGTCGTGG
>JAFMRP010000943.1 GCA_017354095.1 Ktedonobacteraceae bacterium | reverse complement strand
AATGGCATGCTCACGCATAATCGTACGATTCACATGCGCTGCGATGATACAGTGGTGCGTATCGTTGCTGGCGGCGAGCAATTGTTTCGTCGTTCGCGGGGCTATGCCCCGGAGCCTATTTCCCTGGTATACGACCTTACAGAGCCTATCCTGGCCTGTGGTGGTCATTTGAAAAATACCTTTTGTCTGGGAAAGGGCCGACGAGCTTTTGTCAGTCACCATATCGGTGATTTGGAGAACCTTGAGACGCTTACTTCATTTCGCGAAGGGATCGAGCACTTCCAGCGCCTTTTTGCGATCTCCCCCACCGTGGTTGCCTATGATCTGCATCCCGGCTATCTGGCAACACAATATGCACTTGATTTGCCCATCTCACAGAAGATCGGTGTCCAGCATCATCACGCTCATATTGCCAGTGTCCTGGCCGAACATGGGTTAATAGAGCCTGTCATTGGTATCGCCGCCGATGGTACTGGCTATGGCACTGACGGCACAATCTGGGGCGGTGAGGTGCTTGTTGCCAATCTTGCAGGCTTCGAGCGTTCCTTGTATCTGCGCCCTGTTCCACTGCCGGGTGGTGAGCAGGCCGTTCGTCAGCCCTGGCGTATGGCGGCTGTCTACCTTGCTCAAACGTTTGGTAAAGCCTTCCTGGAGCTAGACATTCCTTTTGTGCGCCAGCTGGATCACTCCCGCTGGAACACACTGGCACAAATGGTCGCGCGTGGCATCAATAGCCCTCAGACTTCTAGCCTGGGCCGCTTATTTGATGCCGTTGCTGCCCTGATCGATTTGCGTAATGAGGTGATCTATGAAGGGCAGGCAGCTATCGCGCTAGAGGTGTTGGCTTGCCAGGCATCAGAGGAAGCCGCCCGACAATGCTATCCTTTTGAAATCAATGGCCAGATGGATGTTACGCCGATGCTCCGTGCAATGGTAAGCGATATTCAGCAAGATGTACCACCTTCTCACATTGCACGCCGTTTCCATCATTCGATTGCTGAATTGCTCGCTACTGCCTGCCTGCTGGTGCGCGAGCAAACCGGGCTGCAAACAGTGGTTCTTAGTGGAGGGGTTTTCCAGAATCGTTTGTTGCTTGAGCGATTGGTGTGGCGTCTGCAACAGATGGCTTTTCACGTCTATCTTAATCGCCGGGTACCGCCAAACGACGGTGGCCTCAGCTTTGGTCAGCTTGCGGTTGCCAATGCGCGTTTGCGGAAAGTCTGAACGGGCAGAGGAGGAAAAAATGTGTCTTGGTATTCCAGGTCAGATTATCGAGATGGTTGATGACGCTCATTCTACTGCAAAAGTAGATGTTTCCGGAGTGAAGCGCAACGTGAATGTTGCCTTAGTGCGGCTTGAGGGGATTGCGCCGGGTGACTGGGTTCTTATCCACGTTGGCTTTGCTATGAGCAAAATCAACGAGTACGAGGCCCAGGAAACGATGAAAGCCTTGCGCTTGATGGGCGATGTCTACACCGATGAACTGAAGATGCTCCATGCAAGCCAGATTGAGTGATACCCATATGCGAGAAGGAAAGATAGAACGACCTGATTTACATGCATTGATGGCAGCACGTCTGAAGAAAAGCACCGCTGTGCCCGAAACGTTCTTTGGCGTGGAGTCTGAGCAGATCGCTCAAGCTTGTTGGGCAATGGCGCGCCGCTTCCACCAGGGAGGCCGCCTGCTCGCTTTTGGCAACGGAGCCTGTGCGACCGATGCCCAGCACGTCGCGGTCGAGTTTGTCCATCCAGTGATTGTTGGGAAACGTGCCTTGCCTGCCATCGCGTTGACGAATGATAGCGCCACCTTGAGCGGTCTGATGTCCTGCAAGGCCGCAAAAAAGTCTTTCGCTCGCCAGTTGCAGGTGCTTGCACGTCCCCAGGATATTGCCATGGGCTTCGCGTCGGACGGAGATTGCCCCCATATTCAGGAAGCCTTGACCATGGCCCATCGGAAAGGATTACTCACACTCGCTCTGCTTGGCGGCGATAAAGGGCGGTTGAACGCGAATGCATCTGCGTGGGATGGCATCGTGGATTTTCTTTTTGTCGTGCAGGCTACGGATCCGCTTGTCATTCAGGAGACGCATGAAACGCTTTATCATGTTCTGTGGGAGTTAGTGCATGTGTTCTTTGAGCACGAGGGATTGCTAACATGAACAGTGAAGAACAAAGCCTTTTACGAAAGGATGTAGAGACAGAGGGGAATGACGATACGCGTTGTGAGCTCAATGCGGCTGGCCACTGCATAACCTGTTCGGATGAAGCTCTGCCGGCCCGTGTGCTGCGCATCGATCGAAAGATGCAGTTGGCCCTGGTCATGCTTAACGAAACGACGGCAGAAGTTGACATTTCTCTGGTAGAGGCGGTTTCGCCGGGTGATCAACTGCTGGTACATGGTGGCGCCGCAATTGCACGCGCTGAATAGATGCAGGATAACATATATCATGAAAGAAACTGAACAAGGATCAGAATATGATCGGCTCTTTTACCCTTTCCTTTTTGAAGGAGGGAAGGCTAGCCTTGAGGATGTACTTGCACAGGTACGTCACTCGACGCTTGAGAAGTGCCACGAGATCGTGGAACTGCGCCGCGAGACGTTTATGCGCGATGAAGAGAAAATGATCGCAACCGGCCAGGCAATGGCACGCGCGTTTGCCGCAGGGGCGACGCTGCTGGCCTTTGGCAATGGAGGAAGCGCGACCGATGCGCAGGATATGGTGACTGACTTGCTCGACCCGCCATTCGCCGATTGGCCGCCGCTGCCAGCCATTTCCCTCACCAACGATATTGCGGTGATTACAGCGGTTGGCAATGACGTTGGCTACGACAATGTCTTTGCCCGTCAGATCATCGCATATGGACATCAAGGAGACATTGCCGTAGGTTTTTCGACCAGTGGCAATTCACCCAACCTGCTGGTGGCCTTTGAACAGGCGAAGAGACAGGAAATGCTGACCATAGGATTGTCAGGTTATGAGGGTGGTAAGATGCTGGCTTCCAGGGCGGTAGATATCTGTATCACAGCTCCCTGTGATCATATTCCGCGCATTCAGG
>JAFMRP010000942.1 GCA_017354095.1 Ktedonobacteraceae bacterium | reverse complement strand
ACCCCTGCTACTCGAAAAAACAATGATTATACGATCATATCGCGGAAATTCATCTGCATGAGCTTATACCCCAAAATGGAAATATCCCGCTGAAAACCGTACATTCAGGACAATAACATGCTATAATATTTGCAAATTAAAAATAGCTCGTTCGTCCCTTCCAGCTAAAACATAAAGGAGACGCTTAACACCTACTCTCGCGTCCTATCCTTCTGGCAACCCTCGTGTATCTGCGATTGCTTGGCCATTTTTCTATCTATATAAAATCGAAAATCAAAAGAAAGGAGGCATACCCCGGGCCAGTCTTTACCCGCGATTCAAAGAGGAATTCAAGGAGGTAACAAGCATGAGTGAAGTCAACACAGGCAAACAGTCATCGATTGTACGAGTCGCCATAGCGAGCTTGATCGGCACCTCTATCGAGTGGTACGATTTCTTCCTCTATGGCGCTGCCGCGACTGTGGTGCTGGGTCCCCTCTTCTTTAGTCCCAAACTCTCCCCCGTGGCCGCGACATTATCGGCCTTTGCCACTTTCGCCGTCGGCTTTCTCGCCCGCCCCGTCGGTGGTATCGTGTTTGGCCACTATGGCGATAAGCTCGGTCGCAAAACCATGCTCGTCCTGACGCTGATGATTATGGGGATCTCGACCTTCCTCGTCGGCTGCCTGCCGCCGTACAGCGTCGCTGGCGTCTGGGCACCCATTTTGCTGGTCATTTTGCGCTTTGCCCAGGGTTTTGCCGTAGGCGGCGAATGGGGCGGCGCGGTCCTGATAGCCACCGAACATTCCCCTTCGGCCCGCCGCGGTTTCTACGGCAGCTGGCCACAGATGGGAGTCCCCGTCGGCGTCATTCTTTCATCGCTGATCTTCAGCTGGGCCTCTTCCACGTTCTCACATCAAGATTTCCTTGCCTACGGCTGGCGTATCCCTTTCTGGCTGAGCATTGTCCTCATCGCTGTCGGCCTGTTTATCCGCTTGAGAATCGAAGAGACACCCGATTTCGAACAGGTCAAGCAGTCTGAAGCTGTTGTCTCGATGCCGGTTATCGAGGTGCTGCGCCACAATTGGAAGACCGTCTTGCTGGCTGGTGGCGCTTTCTTCGTGGTCAATGGCAGCTTCTACATCTTCATCACCTTCATCGTCTCATATGGTACAACGCTGGTACTGCACCTTCCAGCAAGCGTCTTTTTCAATGCGACCCTGGCCGGCGCTGTGATTTCTTTGATTGTCCTGCCCCTGTCCGGTATCATCTCCGATCGCACCGGGCGGCTACCGATCTATCTGGCTGGCGCTGTTGTCCTGGCCGTAGCGGCGTTCCCCATGTTCTGGCTGATTGATACGAAAAATCCCGGCCTGATTATCCTGGCCCTCTGTATCGGGCAGTTTGGCCTCTCGATGATGTATGGTCCTCAGGCGGCCTTCTTCAGCGAGCTGTTTGGTGCGAATGTGCGCTACAGTGGCGCCTCGCTCGGTTACCAGCTAGCCTCGGTGCTGGCCGGCGGTCTCGCGCCAACCATTGCTACCGCGCTCATCATCTGGTCGAGCGGAGGATCATGGTCGATTGCCCTCTACCTGATTGCGATGTCCATTATCACCCTTGTCTCAACGTACTTCGCCGGAGAGACTCGCCCACGAGCCGTGCGCGAGGGCATCGCCACTGAGGGCGCAGCCGGACAGTAATCTTACTCTCATAATCCCGCCATAGAGCTTTTCAGGCCCGAAAAGCTCTATGGATCTGCTCTCATCCCGTTCGCTCAATCCCTCACCAGCGACGAGGCATCGAGCTCCGCGAACGAAGTATAGCCACTAAGCGCCAGTGTCAGCGCCAGGTCCGCCAGCAGGTTTCTCAAAACCTCGCGCACCCCCGCTTCACCGGCCAGGGCCAGCCCCCACAGATATGGCCGTCCCAGCAGCACCGCCCGTGCGCCAAGAGCCATTGCCTTAATAATATCTGAGCCACGGCGAATCCCGCTATCAAACAACACCGGCATCCGTCCTTGAACCGCCTTCACGATGTCCGGTAGCGCATCGAGGGCCGCACGTGCCCCCTCAACCTGGCGTCCACCATGATTAGAGACGATCACGCCATCCATGCCAGCGTCAATCGCTTTCAATGCGTCGTCTGGATGCAGGATACCCTTCAAAAGAATGGGAAGCCTGGTGCGCTGCCGTAAGAAGTCCAGGTCTTTCCAGGTGAGCGAGGGGTTCGTGAAAATGTTGACGAAGTGCATCACCGCCGCCTGAAGATTCTGCTCTGGCGGCTGGGCCAGGGCCCGGCGGAAAGCTGGATCAGCCAGGTAGTTACCAAGGCCCTGGCCCAGCAAAAATGGCAAATACGCATTCTCGATGTCACGCACCCTCCACGCCAGCATAAATGTGTCCAGCGTTACCACGATTGCACTGCACCCGGCCTGCTCGGCGCGCTGCACAACGCTGGCGTTGAAATCTGGATCTTTGCTCCAGTAAAGCTGGAACCAGCGCGGCGCTTCCCCCATCTCCTGCGCGATCTGCTCCAGAGGCAGCGTCGAGGCGGTACTCATGACCATCGGAATTTCAAGCTCGGCAGCTGCGCGTGCCACCGCCGCCTCACCATCAGGATGAACGATAGACTGCACGCCAATCGGCGCGAGCAGCACAGGGGTACGATACTGCCGGTTGAACAGCTCGATACCCATATCAAGCGCTGAAACATCACGCAGCATACGCGGCACAATCCGCCAGCGACGAAACGCTTCCTGGTTCGCCCGCATGGTATCCGCCATCCCATCCAGGTAGCCGCTGGCCTCAGAACTCAGATGCTCATTCGCCGCCTGCTCCAGCTTTTCGGGCGACACCGGCAGCTCTGGCTTCTTGCCCTGTAGCCCTTCGATATACACCTGAAACTGGCGCTCACGCCCATAAAAATCCAGTGCCCGGAACGAAGAACTCATAACCCCAATCCTCCTTGACTTTAGCGGGAGGTGCAGGAGGGCGCCAGCCCTCCTGGAAAAAAGATGCTATACTACGATAACGAACCAGACCGGGCAAATCAAACGATAACCCGAACGAGGATAAAAGATC
>JAFMRP010000941.1 GCA_017354095.1 Ktedonobacteraceae bacterium | reverse complement strand
CTATACGCTTCAGCCCCGGCCTTTTCCTGAGACGCTTCTTCTTCAAGCCAAGCCGTTATCCCGATCTTTCCTGGGTTCTCCTGGCACGCTTCCTGGTCATGATGGGCATCTGGAGCGTTTTTTATTTCCTGGTCTACTTTTTTAAAGATGTATTGGGCAGCCATGGCGAGCGCATGATCCTGCTCAACCGGCCATTTTCCGGTGAGGAGTTCAACGGCGTGCTCTTCCAGCCGACGATCCTGCTGCTGGCGCTGCCGACCTCTATCCTGGGAGGCTGGGCCTCGGACCATTGGGGTCGCAAATGGCTAGTCTATCTTTCAGGTGCGATGATGGCCCTGGTCTGCCTGATCTTTATCCTGATCCCCAATCAGTACAGTTCGCTGATCGGTGGGGCCTGCTTCGGCATCGCCTACGGCGCGTATAGCAGCGTAGACTGGGCACTGACCACCGATGTCCTTCCTCCAACGGACGAGGCGGGCAAGTTCATGGGCATCTGGTCGGCGATGGGCATTCTACCCCAGGTCACAGCGACAGCAATCGGCGGCGTCATTCTCCAGGTTCTTCAGCCTTTCCCCAATCATATCAACTACACGGTCCTGTTCCTGTTTACGGTGTTCTATCTGCTGCTGGGCACGCTGGTCATTCGCATGGTCAGGGGAGTAAAATAGTAAAAAGCCAGAGATGTTATATACTATGTGAGGTGCAGCCACCTGTATCCTGACTGCCAACACCGCTTGCGCGTCTATTATGACGCCGTCTAGCGGTCGGAGCAACTATATTCTGGTGGTCACTCACTTAAAAAAGAAGTATTTTGTCCCGGCGAACCACTAACACTTTTGTTTGGAGGAAGGGAACCTATGGCAGACATAAATACGCAAAAAGCACGCATCACACGTGGAAAGTTCGACCATATCAACGCACTTGCCAGCAACAACGGTGTGATCGCCGCGGCGGCAATGGACCAGCGCGGCTCACTACGCAAAGCAATCGGCAAAGCCAAAGGCGGAGAGGCCTCGGCGGCCGATCTGGCCGAATTTAAAGAGCTGGTCACAGAAGTGCTCACGAAATACGCCAGCGCCATTCTGCTTGATCCAGAATTCGGACTGGAGGCCGCAAAACGCCGCCAGAAAGGGACCGGCGTACTGCTGGCCTACGAGAAAACCGGCTACGACGCAACCGTCAAAGGACGCCTGCCCGACCTGCTCGATTTCTGGTCGGTGAGACGACTCGTGGAAGCCGGCGCAGATGCGATCAAGATTCTGATGTACTATGATCCAGACGATGATGTGAATATCAATACGCGCAAAAAGGCATTTATCGAACGCATTGGGGCGGAGTGCCGCGCCTACGATATTCCCTTCTTCCTGGAGCCGCTGGCCTACAGCGACGAGATCGGCGACGAGAAGAGCTTCGAGTTCGCCCGCGTGAAACCGCAAAAAGTGAAGAAGTACATGCAGGAGTTCTCTCAACCACAGTATGGCATAGATGTGCTGAAGGTTGAGGTCCCAGTCAATATGCGCTACGTTGAGGGTTCCAAAGCGAATACCGATGGCCAGGTGGCCTATAGCCGAGCGGAGGCCAAACAGTTCTTCCGGGATGCCGCCGCCGCTACACAGGTCCCGTTTATCTACCTGAGCGCGGGTGTGACCAACGAGGTCTTCCTGGAGACGCTGGAACTGGCAGCCGAGGCCGATACGCCCTTCTCCGGCGTCCTGTGTGGCCGCGCAACCTGGCAGGATGGCATCAAGGTGTACGCGCAGGGCGGCGCGCAGGCACTGCGCTCCTGGCTGGAAGATCAGGGGGTGCGCAATATTCAGGCGCTGAACGCGGTGCTGGCCAAAGGCGCGAAGCCCTGGTGGGACTTCTACGGTGGCAAAGAGCGGATCGAGGTCGTAGATACTCAACGCTAAAACCACACAATCTCGGGCAGAGAGCGTGCAGTTCTCTGCCCTCCCCTTCTCCCTTCCCGGACGCGTTTTCGCCGCCTATAACCCGCATACATCTATAAGCAGAACAATTCAATCAAGTGATTCGATCAATCAAAACTCTACCGATGTTACCGCTCCTTAAATCGAAACGTTTGAATTTTATGCAATGGAGGAAAGTTAGACCGTTCTTTCTAAATAAGGAAGTTCTCAATAAGGATAGCTTCCTGCCAAGTATCATCTAGAGGAGGAGTTTGTGTATATGGGTGGAAGTAATACATTTGATCAGATCGCACAGGCAATCCAGGGGCAACAGCAGATCCTGGAAAAGCTCAAAGAAGAGAATCGTGCCCTACAGAGCCAGCTGGCAGCCCTGCGCTCCGGACGTGGCATCGCGCTCATCGTTGGCGACGCTCGCTTCGAGCTGCAAGGCCAGATTGAGCCCCAACCGGAAGCAACAGTAAACGAAGCGGCCCTGTCTCAGATGCCAGAACAGAAAATTGTTGACCCTCAAGACGCCCCGACTGAGACACTGGCAACACCGTCCAATGCCAGCGCTCCCGCGCCCAGCGCGCAGCTGGAGCAAGAAGCCGTTACGCCCAGCTTCCTAGAAGAGATGATGATTGACGAGTTCTCTTCAGCCATGACCAATCCCATGGCCATCTGGAACGGACCACAGAAGCAGAAAAAAGAGGAGTCGCAGCCAGAAGAACCCGAAAAGCCTGTGGAACTGGACGAAGCACAAAAGGCGGCCCTGCGCCGCGAATTGATGGGCAGTTTCCTGCTTGAATAACATCGAATATCTGCGATAAAAGCATCACTTCCATTGCTTTTCATGTCTGTTTGCCCGAAGGGAGCGTGGATTTCAACCACACTCCCTTCTTTATGATTTTATTATTCCTGGTGCTGTGGTCATATTCATATGAAACGTACGCCGACCTCTTGGCCAGCCCGCTAACGCCGCTGGCGCGGCTAACCTTCGGCTCAAGCGGGCTGAGAGGAATCGCCTGCGGCGGCGGGGGAAAGGATGCAGGAGGGCTCCTCTTGTTCCGCTCGGCAACGCCGCAATCCTCTTGTCCAGACCACCAACGCTGCTGCGCAGCTACGAACTGCGTTCGTCAGGTGGTCTGCAAGG
>JAFMRP010000176.1 GCA_017354095.1 Ktedonobacteraceae bacterium | reverse complement strand
CCTCGTATTTTTTATCTCTTATTGGCGGACAATCAGTGTGCTGCGTGCTGTAAAAACTGGCTGCTCCGTGCTGTCAGTGCCGGTCAGCTCGGTCACGAGAATCGTCATCGGCCCACTGCGCCCAACCCGCTGGCGCACCTCCTCAACGCGTGCTACACAGGTCACATTTTCTCCGATCCGCAGGCGGCGCGTATAGCTATAGTCTTGCTCTCCATGGATCAATTGCATCTTTGAGCCATCAAGCTCAAGCGCGGGCACACGCACACGAAACGTAGTTGGGAAGGTCGGCGGAGCATATTCTAATGGCTGCTCTCCGCTGAGTGCCGGATCTTCCGTGGCCTCCATAAAACGCTGTACCGCTTCTCGCGTAATCTGAAACGTCTGGGGTGCCGAACTTTTACCAACAAAGCTTTCATCGATCATCTTGCGTCTTCCTTTCGTATCCAGCAATGAGCCATTATGCTCCTCATTCTAACATATTCTTTGCTCTCGATTGAGATACATACTAACCACGCAACCCCAACAGCGCGAACAGTCCGAAACACACAATCATGCTGCCTGCAATACGGTTGATCCATACAAACCAGGCTGGTGTGACTCTGCGGCGCAGCAGATTAACTCCACCAGCCAGCAGGAGCCACCACAATGCCGAACCGGCGAATGTACCGCTGACTACCACCAGTGCCGTGAGTACCCCACCACCGCGTACACCAACTCCCAGTCCGGCGAAGATGCCTGTAAATGCGAGAATCGTTTGGGGGTTGGTAAGCGTCAGCAGAAAAGTAATGGCATACGCGCCTAGAAAACTCCCCGTTTTGGCTACGGCTGCTCTCTGTGCCGGCTTGCTGAGCAGTGTTCTAATGCCCAGGTAGATAATAAAAAAACCACCCAGCAGGCGAATCCAGAATTGTTGGTTAATGAGGAAAGCCGCCAGCGCGGTCAGGCCGATACCGGCAATGCTGCCATAGAGTGCGTCGGCTGTCGCGGCCCCAAGCCCTGTCACCAGGCCATAGAGAAACCCTTTGTCCAGTGTCCTTTGGATACAGAGCAGCCCTATAGGCCCCACAATAGCAGCCACAGAAAAACCGATGAACAGGCTTTGCACAAGGTAATCCACTCGATTTACTCCTTTTGTCTCGTAATTAGGGCATAAAAAAATCGCCAGGCTCTAAAAGAAGCCTGGCGACGCAACAATCGCTTATGCTGCTTTAACGTATAATACAGAACACGCCAAGCAGGCCAGGCCTCTGTCTGACCTGGCTGCGCTGCTGCTTATGCGTCAGTGCGTCAAAATGATGGCGTGTCATAGATTTTTCCTGATATACTGAATTGCTATTAGCAGGAGGAATATAGCATATTTTTTGCGTATCGGCAAGTAGGAACTCTATTTCTTCACGGCCTTTTTGCTGCTCTGTTTTTGTTCAGCGACCTGAGCAAGAGGTAGAGTAAAGACAATGCGAGTTCCCTGGCCCGGCGCGCTTTCTGCCCAGACAGTGCCGTGATGAGCCGTGATAATGGCCTTGACGATCGCGAGACCCAGTCCACTACCGCCTGTGGTGGTGGTCCGTGAACGATCCGCGCGGTAGAAGCGCTCAAAAATGTGTGGCAGATCGCTGGCCCCAATGCCACTACCGCTATCTTTGACCCAGATACACAGCTCTTTCTGCTGCTTTTCGGCTCCCACGAGCACTGTGCCGCCGCGTGGTGTGTGGCGGCGTGCGTTATCCAGCAAGTTTAGTAATACCTGCGTGATGCGATCACTATCGGCCAGCACTGGTGGTATGTCTGAAGCGATTTCATTGTGAATAGCGATACCCTCATTGTCGCACTCAGGCTCGATAACGGCCAGTGTTTCGTCAACAAGAGTGTGCAGGTCGAGCGGCGCCAGGTCCAGACTTGTCTGTCCCATCTCTAAGGAAGAGACGTTGCGTAGATCGGCGACCATTCGCCGCAGGCGCTGCACTTCGCGCGCAATGCGCTGCGCCGTCTCCTGACGCTCGGATGGATCACTAATCACCTCATCGGCCAGTGCCTCGCTAAATCCCTGGATAGCGGTGAGCGGCGTTGCCAGGTCGTGCGAGATATTGGCGGTCAGTTCGCGCCGGTACTCTTCTTGCTCGCGCAGCTCGTTCACGTCCGCCTCAATCGTGTCCGCCATCTCGTTAAAGGTCTGTGCCAGCCGCCCTAATTCATCCTGCGCTTTGGGTGCCGTGACACGCGAGGTGTATTTGCCGAGTTTCATCTGCTCTGCCGCCAGTGTGAGAGCCTCAATTGGCTGTGTGAAGCGACGTCCCAGGATAAAGCTGAAAATCATTACCAGCAGCGAGATGACAATTCCCGACAGGAAAATGGCTTCGTTGACCTGCTGCACAAAGGAGCGGTTCTGCTGATCGGGCTCGGAGAGAAAAATTGCACCGATAATCTGATTACCCACATGCAGGGGAGAGGCTATATAAAGTGATGGAGGTAACCCTGGTGCATCAAGTTCATCGTCGATCTCCCGCTTCTCGCTTATCGCTCTGCTCACCGCGCTTTTAATCTCCGCGTTTTTGATCTCCGAACCGTCACAGATGGATTGTTGTAAGAAATCAGGTTGGGCACAAAATTGTAGATTGTTATTATTATCCACCATCACCGCCAGTATGGGATCGTTAGGAGCATCTGGGGTGATGTTGTTAGGCAGATTCCCAGTTCTTTGATAGAACTGCCAGATCTCGGAGTTCAGTTGGGCCACCGCATAGCGCAGGTGGCTGAGCTGGTTCTCACGAAAATAGTTAGAGACGGCCATGGAGACGGCAAACGTGAGTATTATGATTGCGCCCAGCGTGACAGCCATGTAACTCAGTACCAGTTTTGTGCGCAGGCTCAGTGTTGAGAGTGGGCGAATGATCTCCATAGCGACTTACTCCCCCTGCGGGCGTGTGGCCGGATGAGGTACGAATTTATAACCAACTCCCCAGACGGTTTGAATGTGGTGTGGCGCCCCGGCCACGGTTTCTAGCTTCTTACGTAGTGTGCCAATATGCACATCTACGGTACGCCCGTCACCCAGGTAAGTGTAGCCCCAGACCTGGTGCAATAGCGTTTCGCGCGTGAAGACCCGGTCGGGTGACGATGCCAGCGTGACGAGCAGGTCGAATTCTTTGACTGTGAGCGTGACAGGCTGCCCCATAACGGTTACACGCCGCGCGGGCAGATTAATGACCAGGCCACCAAAACGCAGATCCTGCTCTGATCCTCCTGCTTGCTGTGCCTGGGCCGGGTGCTGTTCTGTCTGGTTGGCAGGCGTGCTGCGCCGCAGAATAGCCTTAACACGGCTAACCAGTTCACGCGGGCTAAATGGTTTGATAAGGTAGTCGTCAGCTCCGGCTTCCAGACCGGCGATGCGTTCTTCTTCAGCCTGGCGCGCAGTGAGGATCAGAATGGGGGTGCTGGCCCACGTGCGAATACGACGACAAACTTCCATGCCATCCAGGCCTGGCAGCATCAGGTCAAGAATGACCAGGCACGGATGTTCGCGCGCATGTAGTTCCAATCCAGCTATGCCATCGCTGGCGCTGAGCACGCTGTAGCCCGCCTGCTCCAGGTACAGCCGGATAATCTGCGTAATATTCGCTTCGTCTTCAATAACCAGTATCTTCATGCTCTATTCGCTTTGCCGGTCGGAGCGCGCTGCGGCGCTAGCCGTAACAATCTCGGTTGCATATCTACAGCTTATCAAATGCCTGTCAAGAAAGTACCAGGAATCTGTAAAGTTTTTGTAACATTGCCTACCATGTTGACTTCAGGTGTCCCAGTCGCTCCAGCGCCATGTACGCGGCGGCAATCTGTCCCTGCACCGCGAACTGACCGCTGTGCACTAGTTCCAGTAGCTCCTGAGGAGTGACCAGCAGATTTTCAATCACCTCCGCAGGATCAATTTTCTGTTCTCCAGTTTTGCACACATCGAAGGCCAGATACCACCAGATACGTGTCGCCGCGCTCGTAGGATTCGCGATCATCTCGGCAAGCATCTCCATCTTCTCACTGCTATAGCCCGTCTCCTCCATCAACTCGCGATGCGCTGCCAGTTGTGGATCCTCCTCGTGAGCGTCGATGCCGCCTGCCGGAAACTCCAGCACCTCCAGCCCGATACCGTGTTTATACTGCTTATTGAGAAGAATATGCCCGTCAGGCGTCACTGGAACAATACCAACCCAGCCACGATTTTCAATAATATAATAGTCGGAGAGGATTGTCCCTTCAGGTAGCTCCACTTCCTCACTGCGGATTTTCAAGTAGGGCGTATCCAGAACCTGTCTTGTTGCAAGCGTCTTCCACGGGCGCTGTAGCTCTCTCATCGCTATTCCTCGCTAAAATACTACTTTAGATTAACCGTACTATGAGCATATCATCTGGGCAGCCACAATACCAGTGGTAATCTTAGGGGAAAAAGTGTCGTAGTATATCTCCTCTTGTCCTGAGAGATGCCAGTCTTTCCCTTGAAGAAAAGGCCCGCGAGTTGTAGCCTCGCGGGCCTGGTTGCGTCATGCCGGGTGACCAGGCGCTGAAGGCGCTGGCTTATGCAAATGGAGCGGGCGATGCTGTGCTATGACAGATACGGGTGCAGTGGAAAGTAATCCCGCCAGGCGTGCATAGGAGACATTCGTTTGCTGGCGATGCATCAGCAGCTCGCCGACAACATGAGGAAAGTCCATCACGAGTTTCAGGTAGCCGATAAAGAGCGAAAAGTCTCCTATCGTGAATGATCCACCAGGAAGATAGTGGCTGACCAGGAGCAGGAATATCCCAATACAGATCGTGATGACATTTCTGTTCAGCGCGTGCATGCCCGATGTCAACGTGCTATCCTTCACCGCTGCTTTGCCACGTGTCTCATTAAGATGGCGAAGCTGCTCCACGCCCTGAACGACCGCTCCTGTCTGCTGCATCATCTGTACACTGCTGAAAAGTGTCCCGATGAAGCTCGTCGTCTGTTCGGTTGCGAGACGATTATTGCGCCGGTAACGCATGATCAGCAGCCTGGCGGCATGCGTCAGCCCGACAATCACCAGCATAGGAGCACATGCCTGGAGTGTGATCAGGAAATGAATCCGCGCCAGGATGACGAGCGCAACGATCGAAACCAGCGTGTGTCCAACTAGCTTGAGCCAGACCTGTAGATACTCGATCAATGTGTCCACGTCCTCGCGAAAGTAGGTGACCGCCTGTGTAGATAACGCTGGAAATGGCGAAGAACTGCGCAGCAGCCAGTCCAGCATATTACCACGCAATAGTATTCTGAGCGCATACTCATATGTTGTTTCGACGAGTACTTTGCTGAAGGCGGCGGCAAGCTGGATGATGCCAAGAGTGATCATGAGCCCAAGGAGGGTCTCGATGTTTAGATCGGCCAGGCGTTTCCCGGTCAGGGTATCAAGCAGTGTCTTCGTGATAAACCCCGTGAGAAGTGGGAGTCCATGGATCAGGAGAAACAACAACACAGACAGCGAAGAAAAGCCGGGGCGAAAACGCATCATCTTCCAGACCATTTTTTCGAGGTTCATACCTGCACCTCCCGTAGCTGGTGAGTGACCGCACTTTCGCGCAGCGTGGGCTTTGTTTCGAAAAGCATGCGAATACGGGTGATACTCGCTCCAGCTTGCTGGAAATCTTGAAACAACTGTCCTATTGCCCCAAGGTGATGATGCAGCATATTCGTATACGAATCAATCAGAAAAACTGTGCCAATCGTCATGACGCCGGTCTTGAAAAAGTAGGCCGCCAGCAAGAACATCGCTACCTTTGCCAGGAAAAAGAGCGGTTCAACGATCAGAAGCACCTGCAAGTTGCCCATAATATGGGCACGGCGTCCCGCGTGGAAAAGCGTAGATGCATAGTGAATGAAGCTCTGCATGACATTCCCGTGCGCTCCGCGTTCACGATGACCGGCTAGATCGGCCAGGTGTTTCTCCAGGAAGCCAAAAAACCGGGCGCTGCTCTGCCGCTCTTGAAACCAGGCTTTTTCTGTCACCCTGCGCAGCACGTGCAAGACTAGCAGAACAACGATGCAAAAAGCACTGAAGGTGAGCCCGATTATCCAGTGCTCGTGCGTCGTCTGAAGTAGGATACCGGCCAGCAGAATAAGGTGAGCGGGTAAGCTGATGATGAGCCGGGAACAAAGATGAGACATTGCATTGACATCCCCGTCAATACGTTCGATCATCTCACCGGGCGTGTGGTCCCGGTGAAACAGGTGATCGAGTGAGAGACAATGCCGCGTCAAATCTAAGCGCAGGCAGTTGCTATATCCCCAGCGTATACGCTCACCAACATAGGTCATCAGTACGTGTAAGCTGTGGCTGAGCAGGCCAAAGCCTAGAAAAAGCAGGGCCAGAGAGTATATCATTGAGATGTGCTTATGCCCCAGCGCCGAATCAATAAATTGGCGCAGCACTTTGGGATTGGACGTTTCCAGATAGGTGCAGGTTCCCCAGATGATCATCAAGACAATGAAGCTTCTCCATTGAGGCTTGAGATAGCTGCCCAACAATTTCCAAAACCAGCGATTATTCATAAATTCCCCTTTTCCATCTCTCACCACCACCGCTGTCAAAAGTGGCGCAATGGTAATTTACTTTTAGAATGCAGTTAAACTCAGTAACATCAGTATACAGGGTCATAAGATAGAAACTGAGGAACATCAGGAGAGCTGCGAAGGGGCTTATGGTTGACACAGTCGAGATAATCGGGTATAGATGACAGAAAGGGGATTGAGGAGTTGCTATTTATGGCTGGACACTATCGCAGTGTAGCGAGAAAGAAACCTACCAAAGAAGAGAGGAAGGTCACGTGCTATGTCTACCGCCACCTCCATACCCACCGTTATCCTCCCGGAGCAATTCAATGCTGCTACCGCTTTTCTTGATCGCCATCTTACAGAAGGGCGAGGGGAGAAAACGGCGCTTTATTACGAAGGGCAAACCTATACCTATGCCCAGATCGCGGGATTAGCGAACCGCGTCGGCAATGGCCTGCTCGACCTGGGCATCGAGATGGAGCAGCGTGTTGCCCTGCTGCTGTTCGACTCCCCACAATTCGCGGCCGCTTTTTTCGGCACGATCAAAATCGGCGCCGTTCCCATCCCGCTCAATACGCTGTTACGCCCTACCGACTATGTCTATTTGCTCAACGACAGCCGCGCCCGGTCGCTAATAATCCATGCTGGTCTCTGGAAACAACTACGCCAGGTTCTGCCGCAATGTACATACTTGCGCCACGTTATCGTAGTAGACCTCGAACGAGAGGGCGAAACTGAGACGGCAACTTTGCATGATTTTGCCCGCTGGACAGATGGCGCCTCTTCCCATCTCGCGGCGGCGGAGACGAGTAAGGACGATAGCGCATTCTGGCTCTACAGTTCGGGCAGCACTGGTTTCCCCAAGGGATGCGTCCATTTGCAGCACGATATGACGTATTGCCACGAGTACTATGCCAGGCCCATCCTTGGCCTGTCTGAGCAGGACATCTGCTTTTCCGCCTCTAAACTATTCTTCGCCTATGGCCTGGGTAATGGCCTCTACTTCCCCTTTGGGGCCGGTGCCAGCGCTGTACACTATCCCGGTCGCCCTTTGGCGGAAGATATGTTTAAGACCATCGAGCGCTATCATCCCACCATTTTCTTTGGCGTGCCTACGCTCTATGCGAGCATGCTGGCTGTTCCTGAAGCCGAGAAACGCTTCGATCTCTCCTCGCTCCGTATGTGCGTTTCTGCCGGTGAGGCGCTGCCTGCCGAGATCCTGCGCCGCTGGCAGCAGAAGTTCCAGGTCGATATCCTCGATGGCATCGGCAGCACAGAGATCCTGCACATCTTTATCAGCAATCGCCCCAGCTCTATCCGCCCCGGGAGTACAGGACAGATTGTGCCTGGCTACGAAGCGCGCATTGTGGATGAGCGAGGTCAGCCGGTTACTCAGGGGGCTATGGGCACGCTCATGATTCGCGGCGAGAGTACAACCGCTTACTACTGGAATAAGCATGAGAAAACGAAAGATACCATCAATGGGCACTGGATCTCGACCGGCGATACCTACTATCAGGATGCGGACGGATATTTCTGGTACTGCGGTCGGGCCGATGACATGCTACGCGTAGGTGGTCAGTGGGTCTCTCCCGCTGAAGTAGAAGGCGCGCTGATTGAACATCCCGCTGTTTTGGAGGCTGCTATTGTCGGC
>JAFMRP010000175.1 GCA_017354095.1 Ktedonobacteraceae bacterium | reverse complement strand
GGGCCATTACCGTCTCCATCTTAGCGGTGGAGGGGGAGCGTGTCAAGCTAGGCATCGATGCGCCTCCAGATGTCACCATCGTGCGTGAAGAACTGACCCAGCATGAACAAACACAGCACAGGAGGAGCCTGGACGGATGGAACGAGCAGAACATTCCAGCCGAGCACTGATCAGTGCTCAATCTCTCGTGTCTGAACCCCATCATCCAGGCCGCTGGGGACGAGTGGCTGTTCCCGTTTCCAGATCGGCGCTCTTCTGCAGGCGCATCCCTTAAAAGCCCCATCGTTCCCGTTGGTTCTGGTTTTCACGTGCCTCAGGAGCTCATCTCTGGCGACTGCAGACGAAATGGAGGCTCCTCATGGTATCGATGCGTGAAACAGCCACTCCCCCATCTCATCCATGGGGGGTGGCTTTATGTCCCTTCATAATGAAAGGAGCTTGTATGACAACGACGATGATAACACAAAAACCGGCAGGTGTCGAGTATCCCCTCGCCATCGAGTGCGCGACGCTCTCGCGCTTGCTGTCGCTCTCTCATCCCCAGGCCACCCTCCTGATGACGCGTCTGGAACGGGTGCTCCCCACCTCATCCGGAGCCTGGCGACGGCAATGGGCAGTGCATCTGACGGCTCGTCGCACCGAACGAGCCTTCCATCGACTATCACCAGCTGGCCTCGACCGTTGCCCCGATGATCGAGGCCGGTCTCAAGTCCACCCTGCACAGCGAAATGAAGGCCACCCTGGCCAGCGTTTCAAGTCCACCATTTGTGGCTTCAGAGCCACCCGAGAAGGCCACCCAGAAGGAGCAGAAGGCCACCAGCAACGCCGGCTCCAGAGCCACCCGAAAACTGGTCTCAGAGCCACCCAGAGCCACGACCGAGGCCAGCGATAAAGGCACGCCAGAGGCGCGTTTAGAGGCGGCCTATCTAGAGTTGTTGGAGCATGGGAAAGAGCCAACAGGCCGGGCCCTGGCTGGCCTTGCGAAAGTGGGGCGGGCTCGTGCGGGTGAGTGGTTGGAGGCCAGGGCCAGAGCCACCCACAGAGCCGGCTCTCAGAGCCACCAGGATACCGATGAATTACTGGCCTCCATTCTGGATGGAAAGCCGGACGCAGCGTAACGAAAATCATGTCACGAAAAGAGAGCGCGCGATGCTCACTCCCTTGCAAGGGAATGGGGGCGCGCTTTTCTTATGCCTCTTTTTCTGGGCCTGCGTCATCTGATTCGCTTTCAATGAGCTCAGATACATCCACCTCTAGCACTTTTGCGAGCCTGGCCAGCGTTTCAACGGTGACGACGGTGTGAGGATCTCTGAACATTTTCTGAATGGTTTTGATATCAACGCCTGAGCGGAAAAATAACTGCCGTTGGCTGACACCCTTCTGCTTTGCAACCTCTCTGACCTTCAGACGAAACATGCTCATTCCCCTTCTCAAAATACCAGAGCAGTGTATCAGTGCCGTGGGATAAAGAGGAGTGCGCAGTTTGCCCATGACATTTTAAGCACCTGCTTTTCAATTGATGGTAATATATCCCATGGGGAAATAATCCCACTCCCTATTCACTATCGACCAAAGAACCAAAACCAAGTAGTCACCAATGAAAGGCACATCTATGAATGATGTAAGACCACAAAGCGGCCTGAGCCGCTGGGGATCTCCACCTGAGGAGCCCCCGTCAGTCCTTCCTGATCAACCCACCTTTCTCATGCTCATGAATTGGCATGACATCCACCTGCCCCGGCTCTGGCGCGCGACGGGATATCTCTTTAACCCATTGCTCATTGAGGCCATGATGGCCCAGATTGCCGTTCCCAGGAGTGCGGCCGCCTGCATTCTCCATGCTTTTAACCAACTCACGGGAGAACACTACCAGTTAGAGCAGCTGCGCGTAGCGCTGATTGAGGGGGAGGAGGCCAGGCAATGAGCAATGGACAATACACGCCGCGACAATTCCCGCTGAAATTCATCAAGTCGCCCAAGGGCATGTATCCCGAGGCGATCGCCTACCTGGAGCAGCACGGCTGTGTGATCTCACCGGGCATCGATCACGACCTGGTCGAATTTCCGGCAGGAACGCTTGAAATGAACCTGCCCCAGGGCCACATGGACCCGCGCTACCCGGTGCGCCTGCCTGATGGCACGGTCATCTACCGCATGTACCTGCGCGCCCGCCTCAATCCCGATGAGCACCAGCTGAGCATGATTCTGGTCAAGGAGGATGCGTACTGATGGAACAGGTCAACGTGCTCCTGCAGATGCACCTGTCAGACTTTCGCGAGGGCTACCACAACGGGCGGACGCTGTTTTTTGAACTCGGCAAGACCATCACGGATCTTGATATTATGGAGGGGTTGCGTGAACTGGCCGAGATGGGACACTTTACCGCGGACGATGAGAAGAGGCAGGCGGAAACGGCCTACCTGGTCGGGCAGATGTTTGGGCAGGTCAGCGGGCATGCGATCGAGAGGCAACCCGGCGAGATAGGGGCTGAAGATCAGGCACTGGACGTGCTACGTCGCCAACTGTCTGGCCGACCTGAGGCAGAGCAGATCCTTGCTGCGGTGCGGGCCTTCTGGTCCGCGCAGGATGCCCTGACCAGGCAGCTGGATGCCCATCAGTTTCACCTGGTCATGCATCGCGGCGAGCAAGCGCTCTAACCCATTGGGAGGCTTGGTATACTAAAAAAGGAAGAGTCCTCCTGAGAGAACAGCAGGGAGCGGGCCTGTTCCCTGCTTGTGTTTGTGGGTGGGTAGTATATTCAAAATGGACGTAGTCCAATGCATGGGCGGGCAGGAGCATTGGGCGTCCTCTGTTCCTGCCCGTTTGCATCGCTCCTGGTGTATCGACTTCTCTGGCCAGAGAGAGGAAGCAGCCTTGTCTCTGGCCTTTTTCATTTCCTGGCGGTGTGCTCGGGGATGTGTCTCTGTCGCGCTTGCAGAGCGATCTTCACACGAACTATGATAGGTGTGAGACGTGTACGTCGCAAGCACATCCCAAAGACCTACGTTTCTCCTGGCACGTCTTATCACATCGTTGAGCGCTCGGGTAGGCAATAGCGCACCGTGGAACCAGCCCTTCTCAATTGGTGCCATCGCCCGAGCGCTCAACGTTTCTCTCAAAAGTACTATCCGCTACCTGCTTGTTTACTCAGGAGTGTCTTTGTCATGTTGCGTATGCGGTGCTGCCCCTCTCGGAAACCTTCTCCAACAGTATTTCCGCATACGCCTTTTTCTTACCGCACGCCGGCCTGCGTTCGTACCTCTTTCGCCTGCCAGTCGCTCACTACAGCAGGATAGTCTAACTTGCTGCCTTACTATGTAAGCTCTTCACCTGACCCAGGTGAGGGTGTCTGAGCATGGCTCGTGAGGTCCGCCCAACGTTGAGCAGCATGATTTTGTAGCTTTGCTGTGTCGCTACCACCAGTAACCTCATTTGTCAGCAGTCTCGTCATATCCCTACTGCTGGTTGAACCAAGGTCTGGTGCCATGGTTCTTGCGAACTCTCCAGTCGTTCTTGAGGCATCTGCTGCTATTCGTGCACCCTCAGTAGCAACCTCGCGGCCGATCTGACCTACTAAAGAATCGAGCCAACGTGGTGATCCTGGCATCTCTGGCGCCTTTGAAGCCTCCTGTTCGCCAGCAGAAGAGGGCGACCTATCCCCTGCCCAGCTACGAATCCCTGCAGATTCAGTTCCTGCCGTCGATGGCTGTGCGTTGCCCTCTGACTCATGCATCCCTTTGCCTTCGCTTGACATGAAAAATTGCTCCTTTGCAGCTGGTTTTCAACAGAACATCTCTCAAACACTTTCTTCAGTAAAGACGTTGAAAGAAGGTGGATGCAGGGACACAACCAAAAACACGCCTCTCTGTACAGCCCTACACTGCCCCTTGCAAGGGAAAGCTATATCATTTCACACGTGATCCGGGCCAGGCCCTTTCTCGTGCCTCTCAGCGCTTTATAGCATGAGGAGATGACAAGCGGTCGATAATTTGTTATGATGTGCATAGCTATAGCACATCCTTCTACAGAAAGTAGGTACCTAATGTATACACCGGAAGAATATCGGGCCAAGCTTGAAGAAGTGCATGCCGCGAACTTGCTCAAAGTCCCCCCAACGGAAAACACCGTGCGTGAGGCCAGAGAGCGCCTGCACAATGCCCGGGAGCAGGTAGCGCAGGCAGAGGCGGAAGCGAGAGAGCAACTGGCCCCGAACGCGCTGCTGTATATGCGCCATGACCTGCGCGCGCAGCATATAGCAGGCATCAATGCGCGGGTGAGTGCGGCTAAGGACGCGCTACGAGCCGCACAAGAGCACTTTAACGAGGTGTCCAGAGATGCGACCGCCCTAGCGCTGGAGGCTCGCAAGCGATCGCGCGAATTTGAGCAGAAGGCCGAACAGAAGCGCAAAGAAGCACAGGCCGAGCACGCGAAAGAGCAAGAGGCCGAGGCAAAAGAGCAGTTTCGCGCCCGCTACCTGGCCTCGGGTGGCACTGAGGCCGGGTTCGCAGCGGCCTGGCCAGCGATGTGGGCAAAGGAACTGGAGCGGCGGACACTGCAAGAGGATCACACCTATGAGGCTCGGCTGCGTGCCTCTGGCCGCTACGCCTTCTAGAAACGTGAGGATGCCCGAATATGCCAGAGAACACCAGTTATACCGATGTTTCGGAGCTCTCGCCCAAACAAAGCAAGCTCATCGCGGCCCTGCTTGCCGGGCATCCGATTATCGCCGCGGCTCAGATCGCCGGTTGCAATGAGAAAACGGCGCATCTCTGGCTCAAACTCCCGCATGTGCAGCAGGCCTACAAAGAGGCACAGAGCGCCGTTTTCGATGAGGCCATCAATCTACTGATCACTGACATCGGCGAGGCCAGGGCAACGCTCCGGGACATCATGAAGGATACCGAGGCGCCCGCGGCGACCAGGACACGGGCCGCCCAGATCCTGTTAGAGCAGGCCATTGCCCTGCGTGAAACCAGCGAACTGAAAGAGCGGGTCACCTTGCTGGAGGCCAAACTACAGGAGAAGCATCTATGAACCATTTGCACGCGCTCAGACGTCGCATTGACAAACTGATCGAACACATCGGGCCGGAGCCGCAACCGCTCAATCTGGCCGAGGGCGTTGACTTGACGCTCTTCAATGCTGATGAGCAGGCCCAACTCTCCACCTTCCTGGACAGCCTGGAACGCTACACCATTGGCCGGCATCTGATCGTCAACACGGGAACAGTCGGGCAACTGGCCCGCACGGTGGAATGCAGGACCGCGCAGGAGGTCCTCTCCTGCATGAGTGAGGCAGAGCTCAAAGAGGCTCAGTACTGGGCAACGTTGCATGAGGCACGGGCAGCGGGCGCCCGCTAACATGGGGGACATGAAAAAAGGACTGGATGAGCAGCAATTCATCCAGTCCTTTTTTTCTCACTAGCGGGTCTGAGAAATGTTCTTGCCCAAAGCGGCACGAACCTCGGAAGCACTGGCGAAAGAAGCGTTCGGCAGCTGGCGCAGCGCATTGATCACCTCTGGCGAGGCGCCTTGTTGCTGGGCGCGGCTCATGATCGTGGCCTTGTCGGAAGGATAGTTCACGCTGGTCAAATACTGCTCAATGTCCTGGGTGTTTTTGGCATTGGTAGACATAGGATGGTTCCTTTCTCTTCTTGCTAGAATGATCTCTCAAGCAGCAGCTTGATTGCTTGCTTACTTCTAATATAAAAAGGTACTGCAGAGGTATCTTTGCATCAATGGCTGCACAAGGCAGGCGTACCAGTCGTGCACACAAAAGAGCTGGATGGACAATGCATCCAGCTCTTTTTGTAGCATGGAAAAATGGGTGTTTTGTGGGCGCTGATCATCAGTATACAGGAAGCGGGCACTATTTGACGAGAAACATGGCCCTATCTGTGGGAAACTGTCCCTGCGATTCACTTTTTTCACTTTTCCCCACTCCTTCACCTTCACTTTTCTTCACTTTTTCACGGACTCCGCCTCCTGCCTGGAGCGGTACAGCGTGAGTTTGGGCACCTTGGCAGCGAGAAACGCATCCAACGTCCACCAGCGTGATAAAAGCCGTTCATCCTCGGGTGTGTCGACCAGGTCGATGCATTCCGCTCTGCGTGTCTCTGTCCAGCTTGCCGGTGTGCAGCTCGCAATCCAGGCGCGAAACGTTGCCGATGGGCAGAGCGCAACGCTGTACACCTATCCGCGAAAGATGAAAAATGAACGCATGGCGGCAATAAAGCTCATTTTCGGTAAGCTTGTGAGCTGCTGGTGCTCTCTATCCGGTGGTGGAGCGCTGCGCGGCCTGCTCTGCCTAAGCTGCGCGCCCAAATGCTTCTTACGGGAAAACGGTTGTCTCTCGGGTGTCGCGGTGCTTGGTCGTTTCATGGTAACCTCTGCCTTTCACGGGTAAACTTGTCTTATGTAAAACTTCACTGAATGGTTGTGCTTATGATGAGAGTGGAAAGCGGGCTCCCACTCTCACCGCCTTATGCGCTCTGCGCGTCCTCTCTCGCTTGTGTCACCCGCATCTTTTGATGCAGGTTCTCAAAGCGGTCCCGATAATCGAGAAGCAAGGTCTGCTCCTGAATGACCCATCTGCCGATGTCGTCGAATACGTCCGGGTCCCAGTAGGTGTCGCTCTCGCTTTTCAGCTCGTCGACCAGGGTCATAAAGGCTTGCGGATCGCCCAATCGATGGGAGAAACGCGTGCCATCTGGCGGATGACCAGTTTACCCATGCATCACCTCGTTTACGCGATCTGCCGCGCGGATCTCGATAGCCTGGCCCGCATGTCCGCGATGGCGCGATCTACGGCCTGCTGAAATGCATCTCCAGTGAGCCGGGTCTCTGCCGTTTGATTCGCGTAGAACGCGCCCAGGTACGCCATATCATCCAGGGTAGCTCTCTTTCCCTCACACAACCGGATCGTGATCCTGTGCTGCGGCTCTCAGACGTATGGTACAATAGCAGCGGCGAAATACTTTACCGAAGATTTGCAGAAGCATCTGAGCAAGCTGACACGCGATGGCCGAAAGAACTTTGCGGTGCTCGTCAGTACACAGATTGGCAATGGGTATATGAGCAAACTGAAAGTGGAGAAAAGTGACGCATGGTAGAGACACATCCCGAGGCTCACACTCAGCAACCCAGTGCACTTCCGTACCAATTAGAAGATGCGTTTTTTATCTCAAAAACCGGTAACGACGAAGATGGTGAAGATGCGCTCTACATCGGCCCTCACTTTGTGGCGGTAATCGATGGTGCCACGTCAAAGACTGAGCGGCGTTGGGGAGGGAAAGCTGGCGGGAGCGTCGCGGCTTGCCTGCTGCGGGATGCCTTTCATCAGCTTCCGTTTGATGCCACCGCTCGCCAGGCGGTTGACCTTCTCACAGCAGCGATCAGGAACCTTTACGAACAAGAGGAAGCGGTCGAGGCAGTCCAGGCCGATCCTGTTCAGAGAGCCATTGCCTGTTTCGCGGCCGTCAGTTTCTGGCGGAAGGAAGTCTGGCTCGTTGGCGACTGTCAGTGCATGCTCAACCACGAACGCATCTTGAATGAGAAGGGGATCGACGAGATTACCGCACATGCTCGTTCGCTGTTTCTCGAAATGGAGATCGCACAGGGGAAAACCATCGAAGAGCTCTCAGAAAACGATACCGGAAGGGCGTTTATTCTGCCCCTCCTCAAGCGTCAGATGCTGTTTCAAAATAATCCCGCAACTGGCCAATACTGGTTTCCCGTCATCGATGGCTTTGCCGTGCCAGATGAAGGGATACGTATTCTCCGCTTGCCCGATGATATCGAGACGATTGTGCTAGCATCGGACGGCTATCCTTATGTGAAAGAAACGCTGCTGGAGTCAGAGCAGGCACTGCACGAAGTGCTGCGCGATGATCCGCTGCTCTTTCGCAACTACAAAGCAACCAAAGGCATGAATAAAGGGCAGGTTTCGTATGATGATCGAAGTTATATAAAATTGAGGATGGGGCAGAAAACAGCGTAAAAGAAGTGCTTGCTCTTTTGTGGTTTGACAATCTCTTTGTCCTAACCGGAACGTTTATGGGTGAATGACTGGTCGGGCAGTATATGGGTCAAAACGGCAAGTAGTCCATTGGCCTGATAAGCCACTTGAGACAGCAGAGCTACAGCCAATGATTCGAGAGGGAATCATTCAGTTGCGTGCTCTTGCTCGACTACAAACTGTCTTTTTGCCACTTTGAA
>JAFMRP010000174.1 GCA_017354095.1 Ktedonobacteraceae bacterium | reverse complement strand
CGCGCAAAGCTCATCAGTAACCAGGACCTTCACAACGCCCGTGCGCAGGGCACCCAATACCGCGGGCGCCCTGGCCTCGCCAACCGCGAGCCCTATCACCAGTGGAACCTCGTACAGCACTTCAAGCGAAATAGCAACCAGACGATCAAGCATATCAGTGGCACACGGCTTGCCAGCAAGCGTAAAATAATTACCACAAATATCGCCTGCTGCCCGCTGCTCAAGCAATAGCCTCACCACATCCTGATGCTCTTTCAGATAGGGCGTATGAAATAAACTCGGCGCACCATCGTTCAACCCTCCAATACCCACCAGCGCAACATCCAGGCGCTTCATCAACTGGAATGCCCGGCGCAAACTGCTTTCCTTCAGTAGGCCATTACGCACCAATCGGCTCCCCACAAATAAAGGGGCTCGCAGATAGTGACACCTGGCACCATAGGCATCAGCGAAACGACGCGTTAGCTCTGAAGCATCAACTTCAAACATCTTCGTCAGGTCAACACTACCCATCATCTGGACGACATCTAACAAGAGCCGATGCCTGGGGCGCAGCGCCCTGATCAGTTCCAGCACTGTCTTCCCCCAGGAAACTCCTACCGTCTGCACAGGCCGCTCCATCTTCTGCGAACGCTGAATATATCGCTCCAGATAACTCGCTGCCCGTTCCCCTGCGTTCGCAGCCATCAAATCGCTGGAGCCCGAACGAAGCAACACATGAGCATCCAGCAGCCCAAATTGTTTGATTAATTCATCACCCAGAACAGGCGAAGCCGGAATCTGATGACGAACGTGAATATCAACCAGGCCAAGCTCCCTCGCACGGGTCAATAGACGCGATACACCCGAACGTGATGTCCCAACAATCCTGGCAATCTGGTCCTGGTTGTAATTTTTCTCATAGTAGAGACCAGCAACCTCCGCTAATAGTTCGATATCTTCTCCCTCTTGTGTCATCTACGAGTGGCCCTTTAAATATACAGTTGTTGCCCTTCTTCTAGTACTTCTGCAATACGGCAAATAATTCAACCGTGAAGCGAAAGCACACAGGTGGGACCACCATTGTAGATGCCTGCTGGCAGTTTGTCAATTATCCTGCTCATTTCAAGTTATTAGCTATATTGTGTCAAGAAACGACAATAAAAGAAACTGAAAGGCGACCAGAAACCTGATCTCGATCTCCGGTCGCCCTGTTTAAGAGCACATGATTGAAACTCAACCACAACACCAGCGCAATACAAAAGCCACAGAATTTACGTAATACCACATAAAGAGTCTATTCTTCTCCTTACGCCCTGCCCCACACCCCAACGGCACACCCCTCAGCTCCGCACGCGCCTCAGCAGAGCTAGCAGCACATTCGCGATATTCCAGGCATCATCATCCCCACGATGATGCGTCCCCTCAAGCGGCAGACCAAGTATGCCCAGCGCTCCATCCAGGCCCACTTCGTGGGGCAGCGCCTGGCATATGGCAAAGAGATTCTTGACGTTGATGTGTGTCTTGCCAAAGGGACTGGCAATCTCTCGCGCCTGGCATTGCCGCTCGAATTGCCTCCGATCATAATCTCCATAGCTGGCCCAGGTACGCAATTTCAGCGTATATTCGTCCCTCAGCAACGTACAGGCCTCCTCAAAAGAGATACCCCGCTCTACCTGGCTCTGGGTGAGCGTTGTCAACTGCGTGCAGAATTCGCTCACCGTGGAACGCTCGGGCCTGACAAGTATGCTGCGCTTCTCCAGGCGCTGCGCAGCCGCCACGTCAATAACACAAAGGCCAATCTCGATAATCTCGCTCTCCTGGCCAGGCGGTGGCGCACCTGGCCAGCAAGTAGACTCAACATCAATGACCACAATCCGGTCAAGCTTCCTTGCCATGTCTCATCCTCTCTCAGGCGCCCGCTGCGTTGATCTGTACGGTTTTGGTCTCGGTAAAGAATTCGATGGCCGCCGGCCCCTGCTCACGCGAGTGCGAGCTGGAGGAACGCATCCCCCCAAATGGCGCATGTGGATCAACCCCGGTGGTGTCACCATTGATACGCACCATACCACAATCAATGTCCTGGATATATTCCAGAGCAGCGTTGATATCGCGTGTGAACAATGAGACACTCAGACCATACTTGGTACTGTTCGCTACCTGGATCGCCTCTTTGACACTCGCGGCCCGATGCAGCACCAGCAGCGGCCCAAAGATTTCTTCCTGGGCGATCCTGGCATCTGGCGGCACATCTGTCACAACAGTCGGCTCAAAGAAGAAGCCATCACTCAATGACCCACGACTCGCCCTCTGTCCTCCCAGCACAACCCGGCCCGACTTCACCCCCAGTTCCGCGTAAGCTCCCACCTTCTCCAAAGAGTCTGCAGTGATCAGCGGCCCTACGGCACTGTTCGGATCTGTGGCCTGCGCCAGCGGCAGCGCGGCGATCTCCGCCCTCAGGCGCTCTACAAAGCGCGTGTTGACTTCCTCGGCGACTACGACTCTGCTGGTGGCCGTACATTTCTGCCCGGCAAAACGCATGGCTCCTGCCGCGACGAGCTTGGCGGCCTGGTCAATATCAGCGTCGTCAAGCACGATGGCCGCGTTCTTGCCGCCCATCTCCAGCTGATACTTGATGTTGTTGCGCGCAGCCTGCTCGGCAATCTGCATCCCCACAGTGTCCGAACCGGTGAAGGTAATGGCCCGCAGACCAGCGTGACCGGTCAATACATTCCCAATCGTCGAGCCTTTCCCCAGCACCAGGTTCACTACTCCCGCCGGCAGCCCGGCCTGCGCGAATACTTCAGCAATACCAGTGGCGGTAAGCGAGGCGACTTCAGCCGGCTTCCAGACGACGGTGTTGCCATAAGCAATCGCGGGCGCCATCTTCCAGAGAGGAATGGCAACGGGAAAATTCCAGGGCGAGATTACAGCCACCGGACCCAACGGCTGGCGCATGCTAAATTGCAGGCTACCTGCCTTCTGTGCCGGAATGACCTGCCCCAGCGGATGTACCGCCTCAGCCGCGAAATAACGCAGGATCATCACTCCCCGGTCCACCTCCTGCACCGCCTCACCTATGGGCTTGCCAACCTCCTGCGCGACGATCTCCCCCAACTCTTGTCTCCGCGCCGCCAGCACATTCGCAGCTTTGTGCAATAGTTCCGCCTTTTCACTGCCCGTCTTGTTCTTCCAGGCTGGGAATGCGGCGCGCGCGGCCTCAATGGCCCGCTCCACAACTCCGGCCTGCCCGGCCGGCACACGCGCTAGCACCTGCGAACTATTTGAAGGATTGATATCATCGCTCCACTGCTCACCCGTTGGTGTCAGCCACTCTCCGGCGATATAATGCGACAATGTCTTACTCACAATGCACTCCTCATAGCTGGTAATATCATCTCTCTGGCACCCCTTCCACACATCTTCACACCTAGACATTGTACACCACACTACGCCCCCCTCGCTTTCCACTTGCTCTCCCCTGGCTATCATCCCCTCCCTTGACATCTCCTTCTTCCCCAGACTACAATATGGTAATTCTTCACTTTGTTGATCAATTAACTCTACTTTAGCAATGGCCTTTCCAACATTTCACAGGAGTTGCATCGGATGGAGTCGACACATTCAGCACCGGCAAACACCTTACGGGTAGATGCACACCTGGGCAAGTTTTCCCAGGGTAGCACCATGCTGCTCACTGCCCTGGCCTTTCTCTTTAACCAACCCATCATTACTTTGATCACTGCTCTCGTGATGGCCTGGAGCGCGCTGGCTCCGGCAACCAGCCCCTATCGCCTGCTCTACCGCGGCATCGTTGTGCCGCTGGGCCTGCTCAAGCCTCGCGTTGTCGAGGATGATCCCGCCCCGCATCGCTTTGCCCAGGGCATCGGCGCCGTCTTTCTCCTGGCCTCCAGTGCACTGCTTTTCTTTACTCAAGCTACCACACTCGGCTGGGCGCTCGATCTGGTTGTGGTGATCCTGGCTGGCATTAATCTGATCGTTGGCTTCTGCGCTGGCTGCTTTGTGTACTATCACCTGGGACGCCTGGGCCTGTTACCCAGAGTACGCTACGAGGGCGGGTTCCGCTGGCGGGGAGTGTGAACATACCATGCCTGACATAGCCGTACGCCTGGGCATCCTGGCCCTGGTCGTCCTGGCCATCTGGCTGCTCAGCCGGGTGGGACGAAACTTTGTGGAGAGACGGCGCCGGCAAGCACTGGCGGCAGCTCCACTTGCTGCTGCCACACACTCTACAACGGCATCCGGCTCGCCCTCCGTGCGTATCCTGGCCTTTAGCAGCGCGGACTGTCGCCAGTGCCACCAGCTCCAGGCACCTGCGCTGGCCCGCGTCCAGCAAGCCCGTGGTACAGCCGTCACCGTTATGGAGATTGATGCCACCAGTGAGCATGATCTCACACAGGCCTATCACATCCTCACTGTACCCTCTACGGTGATACTGGACGCCCAGGGTAAGGCGCACGCGGTCAACTACGGCTTCGCTAACGCACAGCGCCTCCTCACCCAGATAGATACCGTACTGTGTGCTACGACACACGCAGAGGCCAGCTGAACAGACCCAGCCGACCTCTACACATCTCTCAAGCTTGCGTCTGTCGTGGCTGCTCCTCTGAAGCCCCCAGACGCTCACACTTCTTTAGCCTCACTTCAGGCGGCTGCCTCGTCCCGCTCGTTAAGCAAGGGCAACGTGAACCAGAAGCGCGATCCCCGGCCCACCTGGCTCTCTACTCCCACCATCCCTCCCTGCCGCTCGATCAACTCCCGGCAGATATAGAGCCCCAACCCCAGACTCGGCTCGCGCGCGCTCTGCTGCTTCTCCACTTCGGGCACCTGGTAGAACTGCTCCCACACCCGCTGCTGCGCCTCCGGGGACAGACCCGGTCCCCGATCCTGCACCCAGACCCGCGCATAACGTCCCTCCACCCCTACCCCCACCTCCACCAGATCACGCTCGGCTGAATACTTGAGCGCATTTGTCAGATAGTTGTTTATCACCTGCCCTACCCGCTCTTCATCCGCCAGCACGACTACGTTGATCTCCGGTGCTGCGAAATATTTGATCACGCGCTGGGACGAGAGAGCCCGCTGATCCTCCACCACATTGCCCACAATCTTAACCAGGTTGCACGGCTGCAGCGATAAGGTCAGTTTGTCCGCCTGGATGCGCGAGACGTCCATGAGGTCGTTGATCAAAAAGCGCTGCACCTCCACCTGGCGCAGACACCGCCCCAGCAAGGCTTGCATCTGCTCCACCACCTGCTCGCTTTCCTCACTCCAGCACATCCTGCGCAGCTTGCCCATTTTGCGCTCGACCATCTGCAGGCTCAACTTCATAGAGGTGATCGGGGTCCGCAGCTCATGGCCCGCCATGCTGATAAAAACATCTTTCCTTCGCTCCAGCTCATACTGCGAGGAGACATCCACGAAGGTACCCACCGCCGCGATCCGGTTCCCATTGGCATCGGTGATGGGAGCGGCATTGAAGGAGAGATGCGCTATCGTTCCATCGCTGCGCTGGTACAGCAAGGACTCCTGCGAGATCACTTCTCCGTACAACAGCGCTCGCGCAATGGGGTATTCTTCGGCTCGGTAGGGGGTCCCATCGGCATGGATCCCCCAGTACTGCTGGTAGCCATGATAATCTTCGCTCGGCAAGGGTGGATGAGTGAGAAGCTGCTCGGCGGCTTCGTTATACAACAACACTTTGCCCGAGGGGGCTTCGACCAGAACAATACCCGAAGGCGCCTGCTCGATGAGCGCCTGCAACTGCGCTCGCTTATGATCCAGCGTCTTCACCAGCACCTTGAGCTGCTGCACGCTGTGCACCAGGTCGGTCAGGTCGTGATAGTAGACAGCGATACCTCCATCCTGGGCCGGATAGATATGCATCTCATACCATTTGTCATTAGGGGCATAATACGCACCATAATGGGTGGATTGCCGCGTGCTCATCACCAGGCGACATTGCTGCTCCAGTATACTCCCTTTCAACTCCGGCAACATCTCCCAGATGCATCTACCAATTGCCTCCTCCGTAATCTTTCCCATAATCATCACTCTGGTGTTGGCAAAGGTCAACCGATACTCCCGATCCAGGCGCAGGAAATTATCGGTCATGCTGTCGAGGATTTCAGCCACCTGCCGCTCGGCTTCCCTCTGCAGAGCTTCTGCCTGCTTGCGCTCGGTCATATCGAGCGCAACGCCAATTAGCCGCACAGGCTGGCCCGTTTCATCGTAGAAACACCTCCCTCGCACCTCGACCCAATGAATACTCCCATCTGGCCAGACAACACGATATTGGTAGCTATACTTGCCTTCATGCCTGGTATACATCTGCTGTAAATATGCCTGGTAAGGTTCCCGATCATCAGGATGCAGTATTGATATAAAACGCTCAAGCGTTACCTCTTCATTCACAGGTACCCCAAAAATCCGTTTGCATTGTTCAGACCAGTTCAGACGACTATGAGGAGGAAGATACCGCTCCCACATGCCAACCTGCGAGGCCTCTATCGCTAGCTGAATATGCTCAGGCTGAAATGTCCCCCACCTATCACTATCCAACCGCCGCGATGAAGAGACGGGCCGATCTAACTTGGAAAACGGAACATGAAAACTATCCACCTCTATCTCCTTCTGCTCGTCCAGAATACGCTACCCCTTCCCTAAGATCAATTTTATTCCTATCAGTTCTTAATCAATTATCTCATCTACAGATAGTATAACTACATTTGATATAGTATATTAACAATCACTAAAATACAAGTTGACTATAAAAAATGTATCACACAATAAAAAAAGGGAGCCGCGTTGCACGGCTCCCCAACAAAACATCCCCTTTAACGTAACCAGATCGCTATCACGAACGCGAGTGACAGCACTACTCCAAAAAGCAGGTGCAGCAGCGACGTCCGCTTGATACCAACAATAAAAGCTTTGCGCTCGGTCGCCATAAACACTGAACGTACGTTGAGCACTGCCATCGGAAAAGTGATCCAGGTGACCAGAACCATCAGAGGCAGCAGCCCCACCAGCGCGAAGAGCACAATCGCCACATAGCTCCCCATCAGTAGAAAGGCATGAAAAAACCGGCCAAAGCGCTGCCCAAAGCGTACTGGCAGCGTCTTCTTATTCACTGCCAGGTCATCCTGGTAATCGCGCAGATTGTTCATATTCAAGATAGCGGTAACCAGCAAACCGACCGATACGCTAGCGGCAAAGGCATTCCATGACCAGTTCTGAATCTGTACATAGTATGATCCCCAGGTCATCAGTAGCCCCATCGCAATGTATACCATCACATCGCCCAGCCCACGACTGGAGAACTTGAACGGCCTGGCACTATAAAAATAGGCGATCAACAGGCCCGTCAGCCCGAAAAGCACGATCGCAGGCCCAACCAGGTAGATCAACACCAACCCTAGCAGTACCGCGATCACAAAACAGGCAATACCACCACCAAGCACCTGGCCAGGCGTCATCTCTTTACGAAATATGACGGTCGAAGCCCCCAGCGATCCAACATGATCGAGACCATAACGATAATCAAAATACTCGTTGAAGTAGTTCGTGCCAATTTGCAAAAACAAACATGATAGCAGCGTTGCCACAAAGTTCAAAGGTTGAAAGACTCCCTCGAAAGCCGCTAACGCCGTTCCCACCAGCACAGGACTCACTGAAGCTGTCAAAGTAAATGGGCGGCTCGTCTTCAGCCAGACTCTCCAGTCCCCTCCCGGCTGCCCCACAATTGTATGCGCATCTCTCATAAAAAATCCCTAAACAATCATAATCGATCATGCCAGCAAGCACCTATCGACGCCTGCTCAGCATGGCATATCATAAATCCACATCAATTATAAGGCGCCCAGGCCATCCGGTACAACCCATCCGCTCCAAATCTCCCGCTCCTGTACCAAAGAACAGCCCCCACTCTGGCACGAGGAACAGCCCGTTTCCACAAGAAAGATGCTATTCTTCACTGAAAAGGACAGCAACAGCCTGTCCCTCCATCAAAAACAAGCGTGAAAGACCTGAGTTATGAGGCACTTTATGAGCAAGTTTACAGAAGCAGAACTGGCATACCTGAAGACGCAGCGACTGGGCAGACTCGCCACCGTGAATCAGCGCGGCGAACCACAGGTCGCGGCAGTTGGCTTTCATTACAATGCCGAACTCGATGCCATCGATATCGGCGGATTCGACATGGCCAACACACAAAAGT
>JAFMRP010000940.1 GCA_017354095.1 Ktedonobacteraceae bacterium | reverse complement strand
GCTAGCTTTTGTTATACACTATGGTCCGATCTCCTACCCACGCCGTGTCATGTCACTTGGTATCGCCAGACATGACGGTCTTTTCTCTCAAATTTCGCAGATCTGCTTACTTCTTGCAACATAACCCTATTTTAGCCAACGCAGTTTCTCTGGATTCACCACTACATAGACTCTATGAACACGTTCGCCATCTGTCTCAAAGAGCACGACTCCGTAGAGGCGATCGTCCAGATACCCTACGATCGCTGGCTGGCCATTGATCTCTTCAATACTTGCCCGCAAATTGCGTGATGGGAGGTGCAGGCCACCTAGCAGACCACGAGTGACTTTGTCGGGCCCATGTACAGGTTTGAGCGCGGCTCGAACCTTGCCACCGCTATCTGCGGTGAAAACAACATCATCAGTCAATAGCTGTAACAATCCCTGCATATCACCGCTGGTACTGGCACGCAGAAATTGAGCAGCAATATATTCTTGTTGATCGTTCGAAACGTTGAAGCGAGAACGGCGCTGCCCCAGACGTTGGCGCGCCCGATGCAGGATCTGGCGACAGTTGGCCTCGCTTTTCTCGATGAGAGCGGCAATTTCCGTATAACCATAGTCAAAGACATCATGCAGTAAGAAGACGGCTCGCTCTAGGGGCGCCAAATTCTCCAGCAAGATCAGAAACGCGAAGGAGACCGACTCAGCCAGAGCAGCGGTATCCGTTTGCTCCGAGCACTGGCTGGTGAGGAGGGGTTCAGGCAACCAGGGACCCATATATCTTTCGTGTTGTACCCTCGCTGAGTGCAATTCATTGATGCAGAGTCGCACGACGATCGTTGAAAGGTAGGCCTTGGGAGATTGGAGCTCCGCTGGGCTTTCCTGCAGCCAACGCACAAAGGCTTCCTGCACAATATCTTCAGCATCCGTGGCACTGCCCAACATCCGATACGCAATGGAAAAGAGCAGCACGCGATACTGCGTAAACACCTGTGCAACCTGTTTTCTCATAGAACACCTGGATATTGCAATTGTCACTTGACAACTTTGTCAATCGTGCTATTTCTTGGAAATGATGAGCCTGTAGTTCCTTTGCTTTCTGCTTGAGCATGCTGGCGAGGAGGGTCAAGGAAAGCAGTCCTTTCCTTGACTCTTCACGAGCCTACCGTACCAAGCCAGCAGCCACCGTTTTCTCCCTTGAGCATGAGGTATCCTGTAGCAGCAAGCGTGCTACCTGGCGCGCGCTCCCCATACTAGGATCAGAAAGGAACCCCTCACCAATCCAATCTCCTGCGAGATAGAGGTTGGTGAGCCCTGGCACCTGTGGCCCCGGTCGGCTGGCATAGCCACCATCACGGGCGGTGGGAAGCATGCTGACACCATCAATGCGTGGCAAGTAGAAGCGCTTGACCACCACGTCACGCCATCCTGGTTGAGCGGTATCGAGCAGATCCTCCAGATCTCGCTCGTCCTGCCGTGGATCGGAAGGGTGCACTGGGTCCAACTGCTTAAAGGCATAAACCAATGCCCCCCCCCGAGGCGCAACATCCGAGTAACGCGATTGCACTGAAAAGAAGCGCGGTTTCTCCAGATCCTGGACGATCGTGTACCGTGGATCAGGAAGGCGACGCAGGGCCACATCCAGGCAGGCAACGTGCCCTGGAACGATGCGATCAACGGTCTGACGCAGAGGTGCATAGTTGCCGGCATCGACCAGTTTGCAGGCATCTTGAGGACCGGTTGCGAGTATGACCGCAGAAGCATGGATCAGGCTGCCATCACGCATGCGTACTCCCTGAACATGGTCCTCTCGATGTTCAACAGCCTCAACGCGGCTCCCCCTCACGATGCGTGCCCCCGCTTCCTCTGCCGCTTGGGCGAGCCCATCGATCAGAGTCTGCCAGCCACCATCGAGGTAGAGATTCGTACTTTTGACTGCCATCTGTAACTTTTTAATGTTGACTTCGGCGCTGACCAGATCGAGAGCTGCACTGTAGACATTAGTGCGAGCGAGCGCGGCCATCAACTGGCGTAGCTTGGGACGCTGGAACGTTTGCGCTAACCACTCCTGAACGCTGACCGATGCCCATTCCTTTGGCTTCATCCTTGACAGGGCAGGGAAGAAACGAATCAGTTCCCATTTATCCCTCATATCCAGCAGATGGCTGCCCACAAGGGAACGTGGGTTGTCGGGAAAGAGGTGTAGTTTGCCCTCAGCCAGCACATGAACGGTTTTGGGAATGCCACCATGGTAGGGAATCCCCAACTCTTTCAAGACGTGTTCGGTTGCTCCTCCGCCGTAGAGTGCATGAATCCCACGGTTGAACCAATACCCATCATGGTTTGATGATGCGGCACGACCTCCCAGGTTTGACGACTTCTCAAAGAGCGTGACGGCCATGCCATCGCGAGCCAGGTAGGTGGCCGCAGCAAGGCCCGCCATTCCACCGCCTATGATGACAACATCCGCTGAAGTAGCTTGTGAATCCATTTGATATCATCTCCTTTTTGTTTGTTCTCAGAGATGCTCTTGAGAGCATTGACACAAACGAGACAAAATAGCATCGACGTTTGTGACAGGTCTCAGCATCCGTTGGCTCCTGTCATCTCCTGAAACGCGGTGTGTCATGGATCACTCAGAACGGGTCACATTGATGATCTACTTGCTGCTGCAGCGAGGTGATGGGGCCGCCGCTAGTGTCCTGGTTGTTCCTATCAGCAATGGCATCAGTGCACTCAAAACCATTATGCCCCTCCTCATTCTCAGTCTCGTCATGCTTGTACCCGAGTTCTCCCAGATCTCCTATCAAAGGATCATACTCACTTTTTGTCAGTGCGCCACAAAGCATGAGCGCAGAGAGGGTCGTCGCGCGCGAGGTATCCAATCGATGCCGATTGAGCACATGATCGACGATGGGTTGTCGTTGCGCGGAACAGGCCATGAAACGAGCAACAAGCGTCAACGTAAGCAGGGAGGCTGTGCGTTCCTGAAAAGACCTCTCCCTTACATGCACAACCATGAATCTTCTTGCGGCATGAGTGGTCCAGGAAGTGTGCACATCGAGGAGCCTGTCTCTCGACGA
>JAFMRP010000939.1 GCA_017354095.1 Ktedonobacteraceae bacterium | reverse complement strand
GGCTATGGTAAAACAGAGGTAGCCCTGCGCGCCGCCTTCAAAGCGGTGCTCGACCAGCGCCAGGTCGCCATCCTCGTGCCCACCACCGTCCTGGCGCTCCAGCACTACAATACCTTCCGCGAACGCCTCAAAGCCTATCCGGTACGCGTGGAACTGCTCAGCCGCTTCCGCTCAGACAAAGAGCAGAAACAGGTTCTCGAAGATCTCGCGCTCGGCAAGGTCGATATCATCATCGGCACCCACCGCCTGCTCCAAAAAGATGTTGTCTTCCTCAACCTTGGCCTGCTCATCGTGGACGAAGAACAACGCTTCGGCGTCATGCATAAAGAGCGCCTCAAACAGATGCGCGCCGAGATCGATGTCCTGACCATGACCGCCACCCCCATCCCACGAACGCTGCACATGTCGCTGGTCAACCTGCGTGACATGAGCGTCATCGAGACACCACCCCACGAACGCCTGCCCATCCGTACAACCATACGCGAATACGATGAGGCACTGATCCGCGAGGCCATCATGCGCGAAATCGATCGCGGCGGTCAGATATTCTTCGTGCATAATCGCGTCCAGGGCATCCAAGTCATCGCGCAAAAGCTGCAGCGCCTCATCCCGGAGGCTCGCATCTCAGTCGGGCACGGCCAGATGAACGAGGAACAGCTTGAAAAAGTCATGGTCGGCTTCGCCAACGGCGAATATGATGTGCTCGTTTCCACCACTATCATCGAAAATGGCCTGGACATCCCCAACGCCAATACCATCATCGTCAATAACGCCGCCTTCTTCGGCCTCTCACAGCTCTACCAGCTGCGCGGCCGCGTAGGACGCGGCACCCACCAGGCCTACGCCTACTTCTTCTATGGCAAAAACGCCCGGCTCACACCCATTCAAGAGAAGCGCCTGCGCGCCATCTTCGAAGCCACCGAACTCGGCGCTGGCTTCCGCATCGCCATGAAAGACCTGGAAATCCGCGGCGCGGGCAGCCTGCTCGGCGCCGAGCAGTCTGGCTTCATGAACTCAGTCGGCTTCGACCTGTACTGCAAACTGCTGACAGAAGCAGTACAGGAGATACAGGGCAAACAGGCCGAGGTCGGCGCGCTCGCCACCACTGTCGATCTGCCTCTGGATGCCTATCTGCCCGATGAGTATATCGGCGACCGCACCCTCAAGGTCAATTTCTATCAGCGCCTGGCCAACCTGGCAGCGCCGGAACAGGTGGAAAGTATGGCCGCCGAGATGCACGACCGCTTCGGAGCCCTCCCTCAGGCCGTCCAAAATCTGCTGTCTCTGGTCCGCATGAAGGTCGAAGCCTCACAACTGGGCTACGAATCTATCGCCGCCAAAAACGGCGAGCTCGTACTGACGGTCAAACGCACCGTCATACCAAACCGCATCGCGCTCTACCAGCGCTTCCGTAATGAGGCCAGGGTACAGCAGGGGGTGATCCATATTCCACGCCGTCTCCTTGGCTCCGACTGGTTCAAACAATTGCAAGACCTTCTGCCCGCAGTAACAGCCAGTGTCACCCCAACAGGCTAATTTAGAAGGTAACCAGCCCTTGCTGCTGCAACTCGCCCAACAGTTGCCGTACCTCCAGGATATTCCGACCTGTACAGCGCGCCAGGTCGGAAACCGTCCTGCGGCCATCAACAAGCAGATAAATCGAGCGCTGGGAACGGTTGAGCGGCAGTGAGAGCACTGGCCGGTCCACCTGAATCCGCTGTGGGACCAGCCTCTCCAACCCGGAAAGCGGCAGCGAGAGATGTTTTTTGCCTGTCTCCACCGCTAACATGGGCTGGCTACCACGCACCAGGGATGGAGAAAGGATCGCCATGAAGCTGCCGCTCGGCGACTCAGGCAAGGGCACGTCCTTCTCAAAAACAAAGTAGATGTTGCGCCAGCCCAGCATATAGGCCAGAGCCTCTTTGCCAGACTGCACACCACACCGGGCATGTGTAGGACTTCCATCTTCGAGGTAGATCTCTCCCTCTTCAAACCGCCCACCCTCAAAACGTTCAACACTGAGCAGGCCACTACGCTGACCAACATGTAAAAGTTCCAATAAGTCACTGGCACGTTCCGCTGGATTTTCTCGTTTCTTCATCATAATATGCCCCTTTTCCCCGTTTCCACATACTACCATTCAACTGGCAGGGCTGATACAACTGGATGATCAATAGAATGCGCGTGAAATGACCCGGTTGATAAGGAGGGCAGAATACAGCCGCCTCTCTCCCCGTGAAGTACCTTGTGTCTAGTAGCCTGACCACCTTTTTGTGAAGGATATGAGAGCGGGAGGTGCAGGAGGGCGGCTGCCTCTCCGCTCGGCTGAGCGCGCAGCGCTAGCCGCGCTAGCGGCGTTGCCGAGCGGAACAAGAGGAGCCCTCCCGCTTCCCTTTCCCCCCGCGCCGCCTGATGAACATTGACAAATTACAGTGATACACCTGGCTCTTACTTCACCCAAGATGTAGGGCCACCCCTTGCGGGTGGCCGGCCTCGGATTGAGATAGGAAGGATAAAAGATATGCCAGCTATGGCCGCGTGTGCATCAGATGAAACATCAATGCCTGTTTGTAGTCAAGCACACTGACCGCACCGGTCTTGATTACCTGGTTCGCCAGGTTGAGTAACGTTGAAACAACTTGTAGACGCGTCTCCTCGCAACGCGCGTTTTGGCGCAGCAAATCTAGCAACTGCATGGGGCTATATCCAGAAATATCCAATCCCGCCCGCACAGCCTCTACCCGCAGCCAGAGCAACATCTGATGGCGCAGCTGCTCAAAAATAGCAACATCGTCCTCGCCGAGCGCCTGTACCTCACGTTGACCCGATGACACACTGCTCGCAGCCGGTGCCAGAACGCGATCCTGTACCCCATTTGAAGGTGGCACTTGCACGCCTCCCCCGCTCGGAGTCCCCTTTTTCCCTGGTCCAACTGTCCCTCTGATCGTTTCTCCCGTCTCGGATCGACGCGCCGCTCGCCCACCGGCTGGAGGCGCGACCGGCTCCGTCGCCATCGTCGGTTGATCTGCCGGGTCCCGCGATTCCCGCACTATCCTTGCCTGGAC
>JAFMRP010000938.1 GCA_017354095.1 Ktedonobacteraceae bacterium | reverse complement strand
TAGACCTTCTCGGCGCCGAAGCGAATAGCGGTGCGGCAGCAGTCCATCGCGGTAAAGCCGGAGCCAAGCACGGCCACGCGTTTGCCGATGAAGGAAGGCTGGCCATAATTAAGCTTCTCCAGCAAGCGGATGCCATCCTCAACGCCGAACAGGTCCGCGCCCGGGATGACCTTGCCATCGGCGCCGGTCAGCGGGTTAGGGATGTAGCAGCCTGCAGCGATATAGACGGCGTCGTACTGTGCCAGCAGATCGGTTACCTGGATATCGCGTCCAACGCGAACGTCGTACTTCACCTCGACACCGATGTCGGCCATATACTCATCGCACTCTTCCGTGGTCACGCTGCGCGGCAAGCGCCAGACGGGGATGCCATTGACCATCACGCCGCCGGCGGTGGGATACTGCTCATAGATGGTGACGGGGTAGCCCATTTCGCGCAGGTCGCGTGCGCATGCCAGGCCGGCTGAGCCAGCGCCGATAATGGCGACTTTTTTCTCCTTGGTAGTGGGGGGCATCTCGGCATGGTGGCGATATTCGCGGTGGTCGGCGGCGGCGCGTTTCAGCCAGCAGATAGCGATGGGTTTGCCATCGATCTTATTGCGGCGGCAGACGGGTTCACATGGGCGTGCGCAGGTGCGGCCCAGGACACCGGGAACGACGTTCGCCTTCCGATTGAGCAGGTATGCTTCATCGAAGCGGGCCTGAGAGATCAGACCGATGTAGGTAGAGACATCCGTGTGAGCGGGACAGCCTACCTGGCAAGGAATATTTGTTTGATACCAGTCGGGTGTTGTCAGGGTGGACTGATATCTAGCTTCCAATTCACTATCTGGATCAATCATTCTATGGTCCTTTCCTGTACCTCCAGCGCGATCCATCTAGAAAAGGGAGTCAACCTCTTATGCCTGGAGCAGGGGTGACAGCATTGGTGGCATTCGCCATAAACAGATCGGATCATTACATTTTGCTGCTTAAAATATATCCATGTGCCTCAGGCTTACTGGAAGGGAGATGACGCCCTTCCACCCGGGTGAGTGCGCAGGGTCAAGTGCCAGTGTGTTTTTGTGGCACGCCAGACGCACTTCAGGATACTTTTTCCCTGTCCGATTATAGCATAGCGTGCGGCTCAGAAACAAGAAGAGCAATATGGATCAGCCGGGCTGCTGCGCAGTCATGATACGGAATGGGATATACTTACTTGCGAGGAAGATAATTCTGCAAGGAAAGGATATGATGTTATGCCTGAACAGCCCCTATCAGCGACGATGCCGGAGGGTAGCGGGCCGCGCACCGTTCGCGCGCCACGAGGCACGGAGCTCTCATGCAAAGGCTGGCAGCAGGAAGCGGCCCTACGTATGTTGATGAACAACCTCGACCCTGACGTAGCGGAGCGACCTGACGAGCTAGTTGTATATGGTGGCTCGGGGCGAGCCGCGCGTTCCTGGGCGGCGTTTGACGCCATCGTACGTTCCCTGCGGGAGCTTGAGGGGAATGAAACGCTGCTGGTACAATCGGGGAAGCCGGTGGGTATTTTTCGCACGCATCCAGGCGCGCCGCGTGTTTTAATCGCGAACTCCAACCTGGTGCCACACTGGGGCAACTGGGATGAGTTTCGCCGCCTGGAGGCGTTGGGGCTGACGATGTATGGGCAGATGACGGCGGGATCGTGGATTTATATAGGTTCGCAGGGCATCGTTCAGGGAACATATGAAACCTTCGCGGAAGCCGCACGACGGCACTTTGGAGGCACGCTCAAGGGGAGATTTGTGCTTACGGCCGGCATGGGTGGTATGGGAGGCGCGCAGCCGCTGGCGGTCACCATGAACGAAGGTGTGTGCCTGGCGGTTGAGGCAGATATGACGCGTATCCAGCGCCGCCTGGAAACGGGTTATTGCGACGAGATCGCCAGCACGCTGGACGAAGCGCTCGACCAGGTCCGCGAAGCCTGTGCGCAGGGGCAGTCGCTTTCGATTGGTCTGATTGGTAACGCGGCAGAGATCTATCCTGAGCTGGTACGGCGTAATCTCACGCCCGACCTGGTGACGGATCAGACCTCGGCGCATGACGCGCTCAACGGGTATATTCCTGCCGGGTTGACGCTGGCTGAGGCGAGCGAATTACGCGAGCGCGATCCACAGGGCTATATCGCGCGTTCACGGCAATCGATGGTGACGCATGTGCGGGCCATGTTAGAGATGCAGAAGCGGGGAGCGGTCGTTTTTGATTACGGGAATAACCTGCGCGGGCAGGCGCTGGAGGCGGGCGAGACACACGCGCTCGATTTTCCAGGTTTTGTGCCTGCTTATATCCGGCCACTATTCTGCCGGGGAAAAGGGCCATTTCGCTGGGTCGCACTCTCTGGGGACCCGGAGGATATTTATCGCACGGACGAAGCCATACTCAAGCTGTTTCCTGAGGACATGGCGCTCAGGCGTTGGATCACCCTGGCGCAGCAAAAAATTCACTTTCAGGGGCTGCCAGCACGTATTTGCTGGCTAGGCTATGGAGAGCGAGACAAAGCCGGGCTAGCCTTCAATGAACTGGTGGCCAGGGGGATAGTCAAAGCACCCATTGTGATTGGGCGAGACCATCTTGATAGTGGATCGGTAGCATCGCCTTATCGCGAAACAGAGCGCATGAAAGATGGCAGCGACGCCATCGCGGACTGGCCCCTGCTCAACGCGCTGTTAAATACAGCCTCGGGAGCCACCTGGGTCTCTCTCCATCATGGTGGAGGGGTTGGTATTGGTTACTCTTTACACGCGGGGCAGGTTATTGTCGCGGATGGAACAGCAGCAGCAGCGGAGCGTCTCGCGCGTGTACTTACCAACGATCCCGGCAGTGGAGTCATGCGACATGTTGATGCTGGTTATGACGAGGCTATCGCCTGCGCCGCCGCCCTGGGCATAAAGATACCGATGCGCTAGATGGTAAAAGTGTTCCCCGCCGGGCAAGGTGGGGAACACGCACAAGGAGCAGCGTCGCCACGTGGTACCGGCTCAAAGAGGGCGTCAACCCGTCGCATCCCGCAGGTCATTAATCTTCCAGGTATTGTTACCATCCTTTGTCAGGG
>JAFMRP010000937.1 GCA_017354095.1 Ktedonobacteraceae bacterium | reverse complement strand
CCTTCTCCAGGGAGGAGGGACCCGGCCCGCGATAGGGCTAATGGCGCAGAGAAACTAGAGACGCGCAAACGCAGTTTTTAAGTCGCCAGATGCTTTCTGGAGTCGCTGCTCAACATTGGCACCATTGCGGATATCTTCGAAGGCCGCGCCCATAATATCTTCAAACTGAATATAACCGATAGTTGGAGGGCGGATCACAGCGGTATTTTGCGCCTCGTACTTGATAAGGTCAGCGGCTCCTATCAGATTTTTTTTCTGGAAATAGTCAGCAGCGAAGTAGCTATCCAGGGCCTGGATATTGGCCGGCATGCCGCCGCTGGAATTGCTTTGTTCGCTGCCCTTTGTCGTCAGGGTTGCATATTGAATAAACTGGTAAGCAAGGTCCTGCTTCTGAGAATTGGGATTAATCGCCAGGGCCCAGGAGCTTGTCGGAGTCACCGGTTTTCCCCCGGCAAAATAGGGGTGTGGAGCAACACCGAATGAGAGACCTTTGGCCTGGCTGAACGGCTGTAACTGCCAGGGACCACCGAGATAGAAAGCGACTTTTCCATCGGTAAACAGGCTCGTTGTCTGATCGGGAGAGACACCTTTAGGGGCCAGGCCACTGGAGAAAAGCTGGCCGTAGAATGTAGCGGTTTTTATCCAGCCCGGGCTTGTGATAGCAGGAGTGAGCAGTCCCTGGCCCGTTAGCCCGCTGCCGGCACCGGCTGATTCGAAGAGGGATTGAAGCTGGTAATAGCGACTCACCTGTTCAAAGATGAAGCCCCATTTCGCGCCTCCTGCCTGAGCTTTCTGTGCTGCTGCGACCAGTTGCTCCCACGTCCAGCGTTTATCCTGATCTGTCTCAGGAGGCGTCACACCAGCTTTTTCGAGCAACGCAGTGTTATAGTAGAGCAACTGTGTGGAGGTTGCCATCGGCAAAGAATAGATTTTCCCATCCAGGGAAGAAGCTTGTAGCGATGCAGGAAGCACAGCATTTTTGTCGCTGCCAACTTTACCTGTGATATCCGCTAAGAAGTTGCGGTGGTGCAAGGCTGCCATGCGCGGCTGATCTGCCGTGTAGACATCGGGCGTAACGTCTCTGGAGCCCAGGCGTGTCTGCAAAACATCGTTGATCTGATCAAACGGAACCGGCTGATATTGCACGGAGACGCCCTGGTGTGCTGCCTCGAAGCCTGTGATCAGATCCTTTACCTGGTCCGCAGTTTCATGGCCCAGAAATGAGAGCGTATTGCTGCCAGAAGAGCCTCCTGAAGCGCCACAGGCTTGTAACAGATTCATGCCCGCGAGAGCGCCGACGACGCCTGCGGTTGTCGTCAGAAAGCGGCGACGGTCGAGAGAAAATGCCGATGTCTGGTCTTGCATAAGACGGACCCCCTTTTTGACGTGCTCTATAGTGGAGCGAACAGCATTGTTTTTTCTTTGCTAAAGTAGGCATGGCTCAAGCAAACGACCTGGTTTGCTGACTGACTACCTGAGACATATCGGGCCGAACATATGGATGACCATAAGTCCGTGCAAAACAAGATGTCCTGTATGCCTGGAGCGATATACTCCAGGCATATCAGGCAGGTGAAGATGCTTGACTGATGGCACAGCAGCTTTCGCGCTCAACGAGTGTAGTAGGCAAGATTACCTGTGTATGCTCCGCAGCCTTGTGTTTGAGACGCCTGAGTAGCAGGGTCATACTCTGCCGGGCAATCTCTTTGATTGGCTGTGTAATAGTTGTCAAGGTTGGTGTAATCAGCGATGAAAGCATTGTATTGTCAAAGCCGATCACTGAAATATCTTCTGGTACGCGAATATGCGCAAGTCGCAACGCGCGAATGGCCCCGATGGCCATCAGATCGTTCGTAGCGAAAATGGCAGTGAGGGGCAAGTCGCGTGCCAGAAGTTCCTTCACGGCGAGCTGGCCGCCGGTCGCGCGAAAATCGCCGCGAACAATGGCCTCAGCGGGCAGATCGATCTGCGCCTCCGTTAACGCTCGTCGAAAGCCGTTCAGGCGATCGGCGCTCAAAGCGATATCATCAGGGCCGGCGATGCAAGCGATCTGGCGATGTCCCTGTTGGATCAAGTACTGGCCTGCCAGGTAGCCACCCTGCTCATTATCGGCGAACACCTGGTCCACCTGGAGATCATCCAGGCGCCGATCAACCACCACAAGCGGCATATTGGCGTCGATCAGGAGGCGCAGATGATCGACCTGATTCGTAGTAGAGATAAAAATATAGCCATCGATCTGTCTGCCCAGTAATGAACGGATATACTGTTCCTCCTTTGTAGGCGAACCGTCTGAATTGCAAAGGACCACTCCTAGATCTTCTGCAAAGCCAACATCTTCGATTGATCGTGCTAGTTCAGCGAAATAGGGATTGGAGTTATCGGGCACGATCAAGGCGAGCATGCTTGTTTTGCCATGACGCAAGCTCCTTGCCACCGAGTTTGGCTGATACCCCAGCACGCGAATCGCCTCCCGCACGCGCTCCACCTTCGCCGAATCGACGCTGCGAGTATTGTTAATCACATGCGAGACGGTACTAATCGACACCTGCGCGAATGCCGCGACATCGCGAATCGTAGGCATAACGTCCTTATACACCTTCTTGCATAAAGTTCTTGCGTCAAGCAAGTTAGAAAAACGTTTGCGCAAACGTTTTTCTAACTATACTCAACATTCTGCGAGAAGTCAAGGGTAGCATGGTTGGGTCGGAGGATTGGTGGAAGAACTGCCTATTCTCCGGTTAGCCCACTGGATAGCTGCTTGAAACCACTGGCTCGCGTTGAGGTGAAGGTTGATCGCGTGGCCAGCAGACGGGAGGGCATATCCTTCCAGGCATGCCTGCGGGGGATAGAATAGCGCCTCTCTGGAAGTGATAATTGAGCTTTTCGCGCATGAAACCAGGAGGCCACAGACGGTAATATCTTTTTCACCCACAGCTACGAGAACGGGCACGCGAACCTGCAGGGAAGAGGTAGGGCTAAGTCCTGTTAAAACGGTCGCAAGTTCGCTATCTGTGATGGTTTGTTTTAAGGTTTCATCCAGTGAAATGACGGAAGGATCCGCATTGTCCGGGTTGTAGAAG
>JAFMRP010000936.1 GCA_017354095.1 Ktedonobacteraceae bacterium | reverse complement strand
CGTTCAGGACGTGTACAAAAAATGCACGCGCATGGGCATTCACGAGCGCCATCCTTACGCGGGTGAACTGGTCTTCACGGCCTTCTCCGGCTCGCACCAGGACGCTATCAATAAAGGAATAGCGGCACTCGATCCCACTCCCGGCGCGCAGTGGGAGGTTCCCTACCTGCCCATCGATCCTAAGGATATCGGGCGCACCTACGAGGCAATCATCCGCATCAATTCGCAGTCCGGCAAGGGCGGCGTGGCCTATATTATGGAGTCGGAATATGGCTTCCAGCTGCCCAAAGAGATGCGTGTCGAGTTCGGCAGGCACATCAACGCGCTGGCCGATGCCAGCGGTGAAGAACTGCCGCCGCGCGAGATCTACCAGGCTTTCGAGCGCGAATATCTGAGACGCACGGCTCCCTTCGCTCTGCAAGGTTTCCGTACCGAAGAGATCAGTGGGGATGAGGTTGAGGGCATGGCCCACATCACGATCGATGGCGAGGCACACAAGGTGAGCGCGCGCGGCAACGGTCCCATCGACGCGTTTGTGCGTGCATTGAACCAGGCGGGACTGGCCGACTTCAAGGTTCACTCTTATGCCGAGCATTCATTGGATGAGGGCGCAGAGGCGCGCGCGGTCGCCTATATCCAGATCCAGGTGGCCAGCGGAGAGATGTTCTTTGGCGCGGCCATCGCCACGGATATCAAAATGGCCTCCATCAAGGCGGTGCTCAGCGCGCTGAACCGGGCACACGAGGCAGGCGCGGTCAGCGCGAAGGCGAACACCGCCGAGCGCGTCACATCGCAGATTTAGCAGGGATGTACCCCGCGGGCCAGGCGAGCCCGCGGGGCTTTTTCAGGAGTCGATTTCGTCGCCAAGCTTTCTGACGGTGTCGGCAAAAGCAGCGCTGTCGATCCGATAAAAGATTTTTTGCTCATAGATGGGGAAACCGAGCGCTCTGTAAAAGCGCTGCGCGTCTATATTGTCGCGATCTGTTGTCCACTCAACACGGCTGCACTCGTGCGCCACGGCTATTTCGCAGAGGTGCTTCATCAATTGTTGCCCTACCCTCTGGCGTTGATATGGTTTTCGAATATAGAGTTCTTTTAGAAACAAGGATCGGCTCGTGTGAACAGCAGGCCAGTGGAAAGAGTAGATAGCCATGCCAGCGATGTGGCCACTGCCGTCACGAGCAAAGATTGCCCATGCACTCGGTTGATCGCCGAAAAGGTGCTCGCGCAGATGTGCAAGACGCTCATCGAATGGTTCGATCTCGGTTGCACCGTAAAAAGACTCCATCTCTTCGATCAGTTCGGCAAGAGATACGCTATCCTCTTCGGTGGCGGGGGTAGTAAAGACCTTCATGAGTATTTGTTTCCTTTGGTATGACGTGGGTCGGGCGCGATCAGAGTGTGAGGCGGCTCGGGTTGGGCGAGCAAGCGCGAGAAAAGAGACATACAGATTTTCCCTCCTCTTGAGCCAGATGGTAGCATATATGCTCAGCAATGTAAACAATAAATGAGCAGAAGGTCGAAAACGACACAGTGATGTCTGGAAGAGCCATCCGCTGTCTGATATACTCTACTGCAAGACGTGCAACGCGTCTTTCCCTCACTTCCAAGCGCAGGAGGTCACATTGGTATTTGATAAACAGGTTCGCCACTACATCTACGAACATTTTGTGAAGACAGGGCAGGCACCCACGCTCTCGCACTGTGCCCAGGCCTTTTCTTGTTCCGTTCCTGAAGCGCGTGCAGCCTTTCAGCGGTTAGCTGATGGACGCGCCCTTGTGCTGCAAAGCAATGGGGAAATTCTGATGGCTGAGCCGTTCTCTGCTGTTCCCACCGCGTTTTCTGTCGAGGTTGGACGCCATGTCTGGTGGGGGAACTGCATCTGGGATGCGCTTGGCATTCTCGCAATGCTACAGGAAGATGGCCGGGTGGTCACGGCGTGTGGGTGCTGTAACGATGCCATGCAGGTTGAGGTTCGTAACGGTCAACTGGTAGACGCTTCAGGATGCGTTCACATCGCGCTTCCACCAAAGGATTGGTGGAGAGATGTCGTCTTTGCCTGAAAGACGATGCTTCTCTTCCGGTCGGAAGAGCACGTGAACCGCTGGTGCGACAAATGGAAGCAACCTCAAGGAGCTATCATTTCGTTAGAGCAGCAATGGAGACTGGCACAATCCTGGTACGTTGATCGCCTGGAGATTGAGTGGCGGCGCAAAACAATAGAAGAAATTCATCTGCTCTGGCAAGAATTGGGCTTCACTTCACCGTTCTGGGATGTGGATGGCTGATGTCAGCCAGTTCGCGGTGTATAATTGCGTCAGGACTGCGAATGGCACGACGATATCGCCTGCGATACTGCTCAAGGAGGAATTTTCCATGCTCTCAGCGACTCTCGAACTGACAAAGGAACCCGTTGCTGGACGCCAGGCCCTGCTCTGCATCCCGGGTACCTATTGTTCTCCTGAGGTTTTCGATCTGTTGGATGAGGCAGCCTTCCCTGATTTACAGATCCTGCCCATCTCCTGGATGACCTCGCCGGGTCCCTGGGATCTTCCCACGCTCGGAAGGCGCGTGGCCTCGTTGCTGCGTGACCTCAACCTGGGTCCGGCGCTGGTGGCCGGCCACTCCAGCGGAGGTCCGATTGCGCTGGTGGCGGCACTCACCGAGCCCGCACTGGTCAGCGGGGTGCTGCTGGCTGATACGGGCGCCAATACGCAAGGGCATGGCGATATCACAAGCATCATCAAAATAATAGAGCAAGGCGCGGGAGGACCAGGCTTTTTCCAGCAAGTGATGCGCCGCAGCTTCTATTATCAGCCAGATACCGCCCTCATAGAGCACCTGATAGCCTATGCGAGCGGCGTTCCCCGCGAATCCGCTCTGGAAGCCCTGACCAGTCAGGTAGCGCTGGACCTGGCGGAGGATCTCAAAAAAATAACGATACCCGTTATGGTCGTGCATGGACGCCATGACCAGGCGCGGCCCATCGCCCACGCCGAATTCCTGGTCCAGCAACTACCCCACGCCGAGCTTCGCCTCCTGGATTCCGGCCATACGCCAATGGTAGAAGCCACATCCGCATAC
>JAFMRP010000935.1 GCA_017354095.1 Ktedonobacteraceae bacterium | reverse complement strand
CCCCACGCTTCACATGAAGGCGATCAATCCACTACAATAAGATAGAGCAACACTAGAGAAAGGCAAAACATATGCCATATCTTTTCAAGGACAGTGATCTGGCGGCGCGCAGGCTGCAGGTGCTCGCCCAGGTATTTGAGCCCGGGAGCCGCGCATTCCTGCGCGACGCTGTTGACGCCACACCCGGTTTGGCCATCGACCTGGGATGCGGCCCGGGTTATACTACACACCTGCTGGCCACAATGACGGGCTGCCAGCAGGTCATTGGTCTCGACAGTTCCGAGCACTTTCTGACCCTTGCGTGCCAGAATTCCGGCGAACGCATCTCATTCAAGCATCACGATATCACCCGGGTCCCCTTTCCCGTAGAGCCCGGCGACCTTATCTCCTGCCGTTTCCTTCTCACCCACCTGCAAGACCCCCAGACGGTCATCGAACGTTGGGCAACTCAGCTGCGCCCCCACGGACGCTTGCTCATCGAAGAGGTGGAGTGGATTCACCCCCTGCGCGCACAATTCCGCACCTACCTGGAAATCGTTGCCGCAATGCTGGCGCAGCAGGCAAACCAGCTCTATATCGGCCCATTACTGGACAGGTTGCCCTCGCCCGATGGGCTACAGCGCCGCTTAAGCCGCGTCTATCGCCTGCCGGTCACTACAGCGCAGGCGGCAACCATGTTCTTCATGAATATCCAGACCTGGAAAAGTCAGCCCTTTATCCAGCAGCACTATCCCCCTGAGACCATCAATCAGCTTGAGCAAGACCTGAATGAACTGTCCGCAACATCGGCCACAGGCGAGATCGAATGGGGCATGCGCCAGATCATGTACGAGCGCATATAACACCACACGCTGAAGCCCCAGAGAAGACTTTTGTATAAGATTGTAGGAAGCTTGCCTGAAACGTAAATTTTACGGCACTTCCTACCACAAAAAAGCTATCACTCCTTCATCCCACCTCCTCCGTAGAAGACAGCGCCCGTGACCAATTATCCCTGGAAGGGTGCTAGGAGATCATGGAAAGTGCAGCGGCATATACTCACTCTCGAACAGAGAACTTGGAGGAGTCCAGATGACACAGACCATGCTTCGCACTGTGGAGGAGTGCATTCAGGCAGATCCTGTCGCTATGAATCTCCGCGACACCACCAGTGTCTACCGCTACGAGATTGGACAGGTCGATCTGCTCACAACGGAAGAGGTGGCGCATCTCGCCGAACGTATCGAGCACTGCCGGAAGGGCAGAAAGACCCGCGGCATCATGCGGCCCTCTCAGGATACGGAAGAGGCCAGAGAGGCCCGGCGCCAGTTAATTGAAGCGAATTTGCGGCTCGTTCTACATATCGCCCGCAAATATCGAGGTTTTGGCGTTGACCTGATGGACCTCGTCCAGGAAGGCAACCTGGGCTTGATGCACGCCGTCGAGAAATTTGACCACCACAAAGGCTATCGTTTCAGTACATACGCGACCTGGTGGATACGCCAGTATATCACCCGTGCGCTGGCGGAACAGGCGCATATGATTCGCGTACCACTGTACAAAGTTGAAGAGATGAAGCGGCTTGGCCGCGTCCGGCGACGTTTACAGCAGCAGGGCATGGAGAGCGAGCCAACCCTTGAAGACCTGGCTCTCCAGATGGAAGTCAGCGTGCAACAGGTCATCACGCTGCTCTCTACTAACCAGGAGACGGTAAGCCTCGACATGCCCCGCAAAGGAGGTGACGACGAAGTTTCATTGAGCGACCTGCTAGAAGATGACCCTGTTTATTCACCAGAGCGCGTGGTCATCACAGAGACGCTGAAAACTCATATTCACGACCTGTTAAACGATTTGACAGTGAGAGAGCGCAGGGTAATACAGTTGAGGTATGGGCTGAATGGGTGCGCGGAGCACAGCCTATCGGAAACAGGCAAAAAACTGGGCCTGAGCCACGAGGCGGTGCGCCAGGTTGAATTTCGCGCTCTTCGCAAGCTAGACCTCCCCTGCCGCGACAGGATGCTCCAGGATTTCCTGGCATAGTAAATGTGGAGAACGCTATTGAGTCATTATGACGATGGGGACGAGACGGACTCCTAAATGGTCCGGCTCACTCAGGGAGAGAAAATCGCCCGGTGCCAGGGCGACCGCAACCAACATCGCACCCCGGATCGCACCCCCGCGACCCGGGGTGCTTTTTTAACAGCCCTATCTGTCCACTCGCAGTTTCTTCAATGCCTCCTGCCACCTATCCAGTTGTTTTATCTGCCCGGCTCCTGTGATGGTCAACGACAATCTGGCAAACTTCGTGCGGATCATCAACAATACGCATTATATCCAGTGCCTCTTCTTTAATCATGCCCCGTGGCAGCAGCTGTTCTCTAAACCAGTTAACCTGGCCTTCCCAAAATTCCTTGTTATAGAGAATAATCGGAACTGGTTCGATCTTGCCCGTATGAACCAGCTCCACTGCCTTAGATAACTCATCCCATGTCCCAAAACCCCCGGGTGCAACGATAATACCCTCTTTACCTCCGCGGATCAATGTATCTATACGCGGTTCGAAGTAACGAAACTCCATCGATTTGCCTGCATCCACATAAGGATTGAGTTGTTGCTCATGGGGCAATTCGATATTCAGGCCAACCGAAACACCTCCACCCTCTTGGGCCCCTTTGTTGGCCGCTTCCATCGTCCCGGGTCCGCCACCTGTGATGGTACCAATGCCCTCTCCTCCCAGGAAACGGGTTATTCCTGTAATCGCCTGATAGTCAGGGTTCGTCTCCTTAATGCGTGCGGAGCCAAAAACAGTGACACATGGACAGGGCAACTCCTCCAGGAGCTCACGGCCCCTGGCATACTCTTCGCCAATAACCATCTCCCTCTGGGAGAGACGATCCCCAGCCACAGACCGTAAACTATCGAGTGCATGATTCACTCCCTCATGAAACTGGCTTCTTAACGGCCCGGCATCACCCAGGTCGTTAGCTATCTCGTTCGTCTTTCCCAGTGCTTGGGTAAGGACCGCGAAACCTTCCGCAGCAGCATCTCGCCATAATCCAGAAAGCTCTCTTACTGTTTCTCCGATTGCCGCTCCCCCTGAACTATCGAGT
>JAFMRP010000173.1 GCA_017354095.1 Ktedonobacteraceae bacterium | reverse complement strand
CCCTTGCATCCCCGCTTCAGTTAACGCCAGTGGGGTTGGCTATAGCCTGATGGGGTTATGGTGTGATGGTGACGGCGGTGATGCCGGTGAGCGTGCCAACGTAGAGTGTGGTGCCGGAGAGGGTAGGAGTGGCGAAGCGCGAGACGTTGCCGACATTGAACGAGGCGCGTTGGGAGCCGTTATCGATATTGAGGGCGGCGAGGGTGCCATCGCTACCCAGGCTATAGACCGTGTGGCCGCCGATGATGGGTGAGCCGGGGACATCTGTCTTCCAGCCAGAGGTGATCTGACCGTTGGCGTCAACGCTCACCTGGCGCAGGCCGTCCACGCAGGGGATGAAAGCGCGCGAGCCCACGCTGGCCGCGCCGCCGTATGCTCCAGCGCAGATGTTGAGCGAATCGACCTGGCCGCCGACGCCACCCAGCCTGTTAGCGTGCGCGGTATAGGCAATGCCACCCTTGCCAGCGATGAGGATGATATTGTTGGGCAGGAGGACCGGTCCCAATGAACCCAGGTCCACGTCTCCGGCGTTATCCTGTGGCCAGCTTTGTGGAGCGAAGCCGTCTTCAAGGTGCAGGTTAGCGGAGAGGCGCAGCACAGAATCGCTGTGGTCCCAGGTACCGCCGAAGGACTCGCCGTTGCCCACGCTGGCGTAGAGCTTGCCGGCGCTATCGACAGTCAGGCCGGGGGGAGTCCAGATGCCGCCTTCGCGGGTCACGGGGACCGTGAAGGAGAACTGCTGACCCTGGCCATCGGTACGTGTGGCAACAATGCGGCCTTTATAGTTACCGCAGTCGCCAGCGAGGCCGCCGAAGGGCACATAGACCATCCCATTGGCCACGGTCAGCGCGGCGCGCTCCTGGTGGGGAGTGGGTTCCATACCCGGGATATCCAGTGAGCGTTGAAACTTCTTCTGGCCATTGAGATCCAGCGCGACCAGTATATGTGAAGGGCCGGTCACCTCGGCAGCCACGAAGAGCAGCTGGCTGGCGGGATCGTAGGCGGGGGTTCCGGTAATGCCCAGGGGATCGATATTGCCGCAGGGCAGGGTAGAACGGGGAACGGGCTGGCCCAGGTTTGTGTGCCACTGCTCCTGACCGGTTGCGGGATCGAGCGAGTAGACGGTATCGCCTTCGGTCGCCACAATGAGGTGATTCCCGATCACCAGGGGTTCCGCGTAGACGGCCCCATCCAGGTCAACATCCCACGCCTTGCTCAGATTCTGGGGATCGGGCGTAGAAGGGATATAGCCGGTGCGGGTGTTGTTGAGGTGGTAGGTGGGCCAATCGCCATTATGCTGGGTAGTAGTGGTCGAAGTGGGAGAGGCGTTCGCCGTCGTGGGGCTGGGACCCGTGGTTGGGGTTGAAGAGGAGGCCGGGTCAGCCGGGCTGCACGCCACGAGCAGGAGTGCTAGCAGCAGGTAACCGGCCAGCCCGGTCAGGTTTCGGGAGGATATACTACTGGTCATAGTCCAGGACCGCCTTTCTCTACGAAATGAGCTACGACATATTGATATGCTGAGATACATTTTAGTTGATTTTGTTAGCAAGTGGCTACTTATAGAGACAAATGGCGGATTTGTGTATTCACGAAATCAGGGAGATGGGGGGTGGGTCGCTGCTGCTGGTGCGGCCTGTGCGGTAGCGTAGATAGTCTTCAAGGATAGTGAGGGCCTGCCCACGGATGCGTGTGCGCAATTCATTTTCGTGCATCCAGTGGGGATGGCCTTCGACATTGGCGCGCAGCCGTCCGCCGATCACGGACGCGGCATAGACGAAGCAGATATTGCTCATGCTGCTCCAGTGGTGGCTGGTGATGGAATAGTGGTTCACCAGGTCGCCAACGTGCAGGGTCAGGCCAGTCTCTTCGCGGCCTTCGCGCGCGGCCGCCTGGCGGGGATGTTCGTGCCAATGCATAAAGCCACCGGGAAAGACGATGCGGTTGCCGGGCAGTTCTACGACCAGGTAGTAGTCGTGATCTTCGACGATGACGCTGGCGCTGCCAAAGGGGGGCAGCCGGCCGCCGAGGAGTGTGTTGAGCAGGTTAAAGAAGAGACTGGTGCATTTTTTGAGCAGATTGTAGAGCATGGTGAACCTCGCCATCCAGGTGAATTTTTCTCTATTATACTTGAAAAGAGGGGTGATTGGTTGGTGACGTTTGAGGAGGAAACCGGCTCTCCGCAAAGGAGAGCCCTACATTTTCAAAGGGCAAAGTGGAGGCAAGGGTAAGTTGGTAGGGTTCGATGGCGTGCCTATCGGGCTCTCGCTCAAGCGAGTCACTGCACTGGATTCAGTTGGGTCAGCAGGGGATGGGCTCAGCCTACGGATTTCTATTGGTTGTCTGTATAAACAAAGGTCATAAGCGGGTCCCTACGATAATGGGGGCACGCTATGTCATGATTGAATAAGGAGAAGAGAGATGCAAGTGATTACTGATGACGTGAGGAAATTTTTGTTGGAGGGTGGGAGGACGGCCCAACTGGCCACAGTACGTGCTGATGGTCGTCCGCATGTCGCGCCGATCTGGTTTGACGTGGATGGCAACACGATTGTGTTCACGACCGGACAGACCAGTGTGAAGGGGAGGAATATGAGGCGTGATGGGAGGGTCTGTCTCTGTGTTGATGATGAGCGGCCACCGTTTGCGTATGTGCAGATCGAGGGTACGGCCAGTTTATCGGATGATATGGGAGAGTTGAAGCGCTGGGCCACACGTCTTGGTGGGCGATATATGGGGGCAGAGCAGGCCGAAGCGTATGGAAAGCGCAATGCTGTGCAGGGAGAGCTGCTGGTACGTGTCACGCCGACGAAGATTGTTTTCCAGCGTGATATTGCCAGTTAGGAAATTATAACAGGCTGCGTTCGCCTTTGTAGCCAAGTTTGCGCGCGGTCGTGGAGGCCTGGCGGGCCTGCCAGCTTTTGCCCAGGATATCGAGGGCTTTCGCTTTGCGGGCGTGGTAAAGGCCATTGGAGGGATCGAGGTGGATGGCCAGATCGTAGGCGGAGCAGGCTTCCTCGTAGCGGCTAATTTCGAAGAGGATCTGGCCGCGGGTGAAGTGGTAGCCGGACGTGGTTGAGTCGAGGGCGCAGGCTTTTTCGCTGGACGCCAGGGCCGCGTTGAGGTGTTGAAGTTTTTGCAAGGTGCGAGCGCGGTTCAGGTGGTAGGCGGCCTGTTCCGCTTTGAGCAGGATGGCCTGATCAAAGCAGGTCAGGGCTTCCTGGAAGTGGCCCAGTTCGTAGAGGGTCTCGCCGCGCTGGTTGCGGTAGAGACTATTTTTGGGATCAAGGCTGATGGCCTGCTCGAAGGCGGGTAGAGCCTCTTTATATTGTTCCTGCGCGAAGAGGGCCAGGCCGAGATTGAAGCGATATTCCGGGTTATCGGGATCGAGCTGCCGGGCCTGTTCAAAGCAGGCGAGGGCCTTCTGGTATTGCTGGAACTGCATCAGCACGAGGCCTCTTTTATTGTGAGAGCGGGCGTAGTTGGGGTCCTTCTGAATCGACTGTTCGAAGGCGGCCAGGCTGGCGCTGTAGTCCTGTCGTTGTTTGTCGTGTGTGTCGGGCTCGCCCTGGCGGCGGACCGCGGGCACCTGGCGCGAGCGGGTCAGCAGGGCCTTGACCGGCAGGTTTTTGAGTGAAGAGAGCACACCTGGTGGTTGGAGTGCATTGATAAACGCCTGCACATCGGGATAGCGATCGGTATGTTGTTTGGCCATCGCCTTCAGGATAGCCTGTTCTACGTGGCGAGGCAGTTGTGGATTATATTCTGAGGGGGGAGTAGGTGGATCGGTCGCGTGTTTAAAGCCCATAGAGATAAAATCGGAGGCGGAGAACGGGCGGCGTCCCGTCACCATCTCATAGAGGATGCAGCCCAGAGCATACTGGTCGCTTTCGCGGCAGATCGTGCCTTTGAACTGTTCGGGAGCCATATATGAAGGGGTGCCGCCGACGTGGCCGGTCTGGCGTATGCTCGCGCTGGAGAGCGTCGAAGCCAGGCCGAAGTCGGCCAGGAGTGCCTCGCCCTGGCCATTGAAGAGAATATTTTCGGGTTTCAGGTCGCGATGCACGATGCTGCCCTGGTGGGCATGATGGAGAGCCGCGCCCACCTGAGAGATGATATTGAGAGCCGTGGGCAGGGGGAGCGGTTCTGAGTGATGTTGATTTAGCAGCTCGCGCAGTGAGCCGCCGGGGGCATAGGCTGTGATCAGATAGGGAATGCCATTATAGAAGCCGGCATCGAGGATCGGTATCATGTTGGGGTGATGGACCAGTTCGAGGAACTGGGCCTCGCGAACGAAGCGTTCGCGCTCGCCGGTTGATCCCAGATAGGCATGGAGTATTTTGATAGCTGCCACGCGCCCTGACAGCACCTGGTGTTCCGCGCGATAGACGGTGCCGTATGCGCCGGCAGCTATCGGAGCGACGATGCGGTAGTTTCCAATCTGTTTTCCTACTACAAAGAATTGCTCGCTACTCATGCCAGTACAAACTTATTGTTATACAACTGTTAATGCCCCTTCTTAGTATAAGAGCCTGGATTGAGAATGACAAGTTAGAGAGAAGTAATAGCTACAACAAGTCATAAAAGCGTGCCATAGGGTGCTGCAGGGACCGGCTCGGGTGGTGTGGCCTCATTGAACGGGGCCGAGAGCGTATATGGGCCGAAGCGCGCGGGTACGGAAGAGGGCACGAGCAGGCCGGCCTGTGGAGCACGCGGTCCATCGGCGCGAGCCAGTTGATCAAGGTAGGCGAGCCGTCTTGCTACCGCGGGCTGGCGTGAGCCTTTGTAGTTCAGGGGGATGCCATTCAGCGCGCAGATAGTGTGCAGAGCCACCATGATAGCTATGGGATCACCGGTCAGGTTGGCGGCGAAGTCATCGATAGAGAACTGCCGGCGTTTATTGATGCGCCGTATGCTCAACTGCACGATCAGCGCGAGCAGGATCAGGGAGACAACCACCAGCCATATTAGCATTATTTGACCTGGTTCAGTGGTGGGCAGTTCAACGAGGACGATCAAGCCAGCGACAAATGCCACGAGGAGCACGATCAGCAGGATGCGGAGCAGGAGGAAGGAGGTCCGGCGTCTGCGGAACGTGCCCAGCATCATCGCCGTGAGCGCGTCCTGTTGCCTCCACTCGGTATTGCGCAGGAGATGTTCGCTCAGGATGAGCGTGGGACGTGATCTGCCAACCACCAGGGCATTACTCATGCCAATCAGTTCACGCCATATCTCAATCGAGCGGAACTGTGTTCCCGCCAGCCTGGCCCAGGCCTGGATGCGCTCCTGCAGCGGCGCCCATTCTGTCTGTTCGATGGGAGTGAGAAACAGATTCAAGCGCAGGCGCTGGCGGCTGAAGAAGATATAGAGGACTGCGATCGGGAGGAACGTGAGCAGCAGGATAAAAACGGGAGTAAGGGGTTGATTGCCAAGCAGAATGTAGAGGAGACCCGCGACTTCAAAGCAGAGCAGGGAGGGAGCAATCAGGAAAAGGAAACGGCGTCTTCTTTGCGCGGTGATCTCCTCGCGGCCAAGACTGCTAACCTCAAAGGCGCGCCCGGCCTCGGCGTAGATAGTAACAAAGATGCGTGTATTGAGTAGATCGATGCCGTAAATGTAACCAATCAGGGAGGCATAGAAGGCGATAATAATGATCTGGAGTGACGTGAGGGCGGCGTCGGGCGCGGTGAAAGGATTCAGTATATTGGGGACGAGGGTGGGCAGGATCGCGGCCGCCATAACCACAATGAGAGTGAGGAGCAGAGCGCGGTTCAGGCGGAGAATCTGGCGGGTGCGGCGGGCGGAGAAGAAGCGGGCCGCCTCCTGTGGATTGCTGCGTGTGGGGAGCAGGCGGATCTCTTCCTGCAAGGCACGGCGCAATCCATAGAAAGCGGGCAACGCGACAATATTAACGATAAGGGCGAGACCTACCTGGAGGCCGAAAAAGATGATGATATGTAATAGCATAATTTCTTACTCTACCATTCGTCAGGGCTATATATGTGCATATTATCTATGGGTTCCTGTATCAAGGCAAGCCGCATAGGCATATTGGTTGCCTGGGTGCTGGTAGAAACGGGTATGTTATAATGTTCGGGTTTGTATCATTGATATGTACGCAGGGGAGTTTCTTATGAGTGAAGTGCCTGTGCTGGGTATGCAGGTCGATGACGAGATCCAGCTGCGCCTGGTTGAGGAGCGCCATGCCGACGAGTACTATGCATTGATTGATAGCAATCGTGGCTATCTGCGTGAGTGGATGGGGTGGGTGGATAGAGAGACATCGGCAGAGAGTTTGAAAGAATTTATACACCGGCGGCTGCTCCAGTTCGCGCATAGCCAGGGGCTGCCGCTGGGAATCTGGTACCAGGGGAAGCTGGCGGGAGTGATTAGTTTCAATTATATTGATTATGTTCTGCGCAAGGCGGATATCGGCTACTGGCTGGATGCCAGGTTGCAAGGCAGGGGAATTATGACGCGCGCTTGCAGGGCGTTGATTGAGCTGGGGTTTGGCGAGTATGGGCTGAACAAGATCGAGATTCGCTGCGCGGTGGGGAATCGTCCCAGCCGGGCCATTCCCGAGCGGCTGGGTTTTCAGCAGGAGGGGATTTTGCGCGCGAATGAGTGGCTGTATGACCGTTATGTGGATATGGTAGTGTACGGGATGCTGGCCAGCGAATGGAGGGAGCGTGGGGAAGCGGGGGGATGATGGCCTGGGCATCCGCAAGAAGTGGATGGCACGGGGTCGGAAGAGAGCGAGCCGGCCCCCGCCTCCGGCCACCCGCAAGGGGTGGCCTTACATATCTGGAGGGCGAGAGGGATGGTGGGGGTTATTGTTTATGGATGGAGATGGCGCCGTTGTCGCTGCGGAGGGTGAGGGAGGAGTGAGGATTATCGCCTGTGTCGTTGGTGTTGAAGCCGTTATGGACACCATCACCGCCCCTGGCATCCAGTGCGAACCGGGCGTTCTGTGGCAGGCTTACATCGATGTCTCCATAAATAGTATTCATGGTATAGTTACCCGGCGCGTTCAGTGTGCCGCTGAAGTCAATGTTACCGCTGTTGCTGGTTAACGAGGAGTTATCAGCCAGGCTCACATTGTTCAGCCCGATATTGCCGGAGGTGGTATTTAGCGTCATTTGTCCGCTGGCATTCTCAACGAAGATATTGCCATCCACAGTTTTGGCCTGAACGGCTGAGGTAGTGCCAGAGATGTTGATATTGCCATCGCCATTGTATATATTGAGGTTCATCGAAGCCGGCAGGGTGATACTCAGGGTATTGCCTGGCCCATAGTTGCCCTGTATGGAGATATCGTTGCCATTCTGTGTTACCTGGGCTTTGGTATCTGACTGGACGCCGACGGCATTGCTGGGACCACTGTTGATATAGATGGAATCGAAGTAGCCGTTGATGGTGAGTGTGCCCTGCCCGTTGACCTGAAATGTTTGCTCGATGCTGTTCTGGAACGGTTTGTGCATGGGCACGGGCTGTTTGTCTGGTACGGAAGAGTTAAAGACGTTACCCCAGCCCATGGAGGACAACAGGCCGATCAGGATCATCAAGACAGCGATGAAGATCAGGGCTTTGCGGGCAGAGGGCCGCTGCGCGCTACGAGGCTCCTGCTGTTGAGTGGGGCGCAGCTTTTCGCCGCGTTCCTCAATGTTCCAGCGGCTCTCATTATATGGTTGTTCAATCTCCTGGCCTGCCAGCTGCTCTTCTTCCTGCCATGTAGAGCGTTCACGCGGCTGGTAGGAGCCTTCTTGAGGCTGCATCGATTGCATGAGGCTTCTCCCCTCTCTGTGCCGGTATCCCGGAACTGATAGTTACAACGTGCTACTCAGTGGGAGGGATACATGAGAAAGACCGAAGTGGTCAAGTACAATTGCATCCGAGCCTACAACATCGCCGTTATAGCTTTTACGATATTGCGTATGAAAGGTTGTAGTGATAGATCGAGAATCGGTCCTACATTTCTAATGTGAAAAAGTTCACTTTGTGCGTCTTTATTTTTTACTAATAATCATGTAGTATATATTTATTGTTTTTCTTGTTTCGCAGATGACCTGGACTTGTTTTAACGTTCCAAGAAAAGAGTGTGTATATGTATCATACAACTGATCGGCCAGCGGTGGGTAGGGTAGTGCTGGTGCAGGGGGCCATTTTTGGTGGCATTATGTGTGGTGTCAAGCTTGTCATTGTATTGATGAACATTGTTACCGGTATGACTAGCCTGCTTCTACCTTCGTTAGCGAAGAGCTTGCACC
>JAFMRP010000934.1 GCA_017354095.1 Ktedonobacteraceae bacterium | reverse complement strand
TAGAGAAAGTGTGAAGGGTTATGAAGGGTTGTGAAGGGTTAGTGAAGGGTTGCATCGGCCTCTGGAGCCGCGTGAAGGGTTGTGAAGGGTTTGGGTACGAGATGTGGTAGCAGAGAGGGATGTATCGCTCTTGAAGCCGGGCACAGGTCTCCAGAGAGCTTGTGCCCGGCTTTTCAACTTTCAGCGCTTATGCGCGTCGATAAAGTTCAGCAGGCGTTTCCAGGCATCGGTGGAAGCATCGGCAAACTCGGTCGCCTTGCGGTCAAAGAAGCTATGCGGCGCACCAGGATAGATCACGACCTCGTGCTCAACGCCAGCCTGGTCCAGATCCAGGTCAAGCTGCTTTACCGACTCTGTGGGAATGCCCTGGTCAGCCCCACCAAAGAGGCCAAGCACCGGGTGACGAATGCTGCGCGCCAGGTCCTGGACGGTGCCATCGCTGCCCGCCATCTGTCTGCCCAGGCCAGCGTAGAAGGCAACGCCGCCAGCCTGGCCGAAATCCTCGCGGCTGGAGAGCAGCGAAAGGCTGCCACCAAAACAGAAACCGAGCGTGAATAGCGCCTCGTTCTGGGCCGAGGCGCGCAGGCGATCAATGGATGCTGCGACATCGGCAAAGAATGTCTGCATCTTCACTTGCTGCACATGTGGCCAGTATTCAAACGAATCGTCGCGTGAGCTGATGCCCGCGGTACGCCCAAAATAATCGAGGGCCAGGGCGCGTATACCGACTTCGGCGAAGCGCAGCGCCAGCTCTTTGTAGAACTGATGCAGCCCGCGGATATCCGGGTAGATCAGCACCTGGGCTCCAGAAGGGCTAACCGGCTCAGCCAGGTAGGCCATAAAACGATTGCCATCGCTTGCGGTCAGCACAAGATCTGTGCCATGCGCTCCGTCACCGGAGACTGGAGGCTGCGGAGGCCGTGCATTATCGTCATAACACATCTTACAATTTCCTCCTGACTATTTCTGAAGCAACAACTATCAAATCCTCCCCAGCGCCGAATCACTTTGACTGTTTCGGCTATCTGCGGTATCCTCATCGCTAATGGCTGTTTTACTATCGCTTGAGGATACTGAAATGAGGATACTGAAAATAGTATACGCTATAGAGATACAGTGGTGCCGGAACTGCCCTGTTTATGCAACCTGTTGAATATATCGCAAAACAATGCATAATGCAGATCAAAACAGGCGTGATATTCTCATTCTGGGCTTTGACCTGGGAATAGTGGGAGCTCTGGTTGGGCGGCCCAGGCAAGGGTAATAAAAAAGGCGGCCTCCAGCCAGAGGCCGCCTTTTTTAGCGTTTGAAACGATGCTACTGTAATTACGATTTGCGCAGTGTGCCGAGTTTGCGCATCTCCGGCCAGCAGAGTGCTACGGCAATCACCACTAGAATGGTGCCGACACCGCCTCCAACGACTGAGATCAGCGGGCCGAAAAGCTGCGCAGCCAGGCCGGATTCAAAGCCGCCGAGCTGATTTGAGGCGCTAATAAAAAGCGAACTGACCGCGGAGATGCGGCCGCGCATCTCGTCAGGTGTGCGCAAGAGCAGCAGTGTATGGCGGATGACAACGCTGATGTTATCGAGAGCGCCAAGCGCGAAGAGCATCAGCAGGGAGAGCCAGAACGAGCGAGACAGGCCGAAGATAATCGTCGCCAGTCCAAAGCCCGCCACTGCCAGCAGCAGTGCGCGCCCACCGCGTTTAAACGGTGGTCGGTGTGCCAGCAGCAGTGCCATGCAGACTGCACCGACTGAGGGTGCCGCGCGCAGCCAGCCCAGGCCGGTAGGCCCAACCTGCAAGATATCGCGTGCGTAAATCGGCAGCAGGGTAGTCGCTCCTCCGAGCAAAACGGCGAAGAGGTCGAGGGTAATTGCAGCCAGCACAATCTGGTTGCCGCGCAGGAAGCCCAGCCCTTCGATCAGTGAACGCAGAGTGGCCTTTTCGCTGGCTGGCAATCGCTTCTGTCCCCTTGTGCGGAGCATCAGCAGGAGAATAACAAAAACGAGCATTGTGCCAGCGTTGGCGACGTACACCCAGGATGCACCCTGGGTGAGAGCGATGAGAAAACCGCCCAGTCCTGGTCCCAGCACCGAAGCCAACTGCCAGCTACTGCTGGACCAGGTGGTGGCATTCTCAAAGGCATCTTCCGGAACTACCTGTGCCTCTAGCGTTGAACTGGCCGGATTGTTAAAGGCCTCCGCAGTGCCGATGAGAGCCAGGCAGGTATAGATCAGTGGCAGTGCCCCATGCGTAAACGAGAGCAGCGCCAGAACCAGCGAGGCCAGCAGCAGCACTAGAGTAGAGATGACCACAATGTTCTTGCGATTGAAGCGATCCGCCACGTGTCCGGCGGGCAGCGAAAAGAGGATCACAGGGATCACCTGTGCCAGGCCAACCCCACCCAGCGCCAGAGCTGAATTGGTACGATCATAGAGTTCCCACCCGATCGCTACCGTCAACATTTGTTCGCCGATCACAGCGATAAAATTACCAATCAGGAGTAGACGAAAGTCGCGAAAGCGCAGCGCGCGATAGGGATCGTGAGCAGTTTGAACAACTGCTGACTCATCCTCAACCGCGCTGGCCGTACCGGTTTCATTGTTTGTCTGGTACACCGTAGATAAGTCCTTACTATAAAATTTCTTGATTGTTTCTGTTCCCTGATGTAGTCTCCTCACTGGGGTGCGGCATTGAGGGCGCGCTTTGACGATCCATTTGAGGATATCGAAATGTTGAGGATACTGACATTGCATAATAGGTTGTGATAAATATCAGGCTAGTCTTCATGTGGCAGCTTGACCTCGATGCCCATGCCGCGCACGAAAGCCAGTGCCTGTTGCGGCTCGATGATTGCTCCCTGGAGTTCGCGAGGGCCAGCACGCATGTTATCGATCTTCGAGCTGCGCAGGTCGACATTGGAGAGCGTGGCCCCCGATAGCTCGACGCCAGTCAGATTGCAATCGTCAAAGACGACATCTTTGAGGCTTGCGCCCTGAAAGTCTGCCTCATGGAGATCGCAGTGGGAAAAAAGCACTGAGCGAATCCTGGCGAAGCGAAATTGCGCGAAGACACACTGGCAATCCTTGAAC
>JAFMRP010000933.1 GCA_017354095.1 Ktedonobacteraceae bacterium | reverse complement strand
GCCTACCCACCCGCGCATTGGCGAAACGTTGAATAATCTCGCGCTGCTCTACTGGTACTGGGGAAAATACGAGCAGGCCGAACCATTGTACCAGCAAGCGCTCTCCATCCAAGAGCACCACCTGGGATCCGACCACCGAGAGGTTTCCAACACCCTCGACAACCTCGCCTTGCTCTATCAAGAATTAGGCCAATACGAGCAGGCCGAGCCCTTACACCGACGTGCCCTCGCTATCAAAGAACAGCAATTTGGATCTGACCACCTTGGTACAGCAACCACGCTCAACAACCTGGCGTTTCTCTTTCTGCACCTGGGCAACTGCGAGCAGGCTGAGCAGTATGCGCTGCGCGCTCTGCATATCTATGAGCAACTTCTCAGCCCCGAAGATCCACGATTCGCCATACCTCTGAACAATCTGGCAGACGCCTACCAGCGACAGACGAGATATGAGCAAGCCGAAGCAACTGCCCAAAGGGCATTACATCTCCAGGAGCAGCGCCTCAATTCCGACCATCCAGAAATCGCCATCACCCTTAACCGGCTCGCCACGATTTATCGCTGCCAGGGCAACTATACCCAGGCCGAGCCCCTCTACCGGCGCGCCCTGCGCATCCGTGAACAGTTCGGTGGTCCCAATCATCCAAAGCTGGCCCTGATCCTCCGCGAACTGGCCACGCTTTACAGCGAGCAGGGCCGGCGCCAGCAGGCCGAACCCCTCTACCGGCGCGCCCTGGCCATCTGCAAACAACGATTAGGGCCCGGCCATCCACTCACTGCGACAATCCTTCACAGTCTCGCCACACTCTACAACGAGGATGATCCCGCTGGTCAATGAGAGCTAAAGCCCTGTATCAATACCTCACGTATGCCTCTCAGACATTCAGCCAGCGATCATACCAGGCGCGCACCCGCCGCAGCCGGTCAATCATATGCGCACGCTCTCTAATTCCATGCGGCTCACGTGGATAGACCACCAGTTCCACAGGAACGTTATAGTGACGCATGGCACGATGAAAGCCGATCGCCTGGCTCAAAGGCACGCGTTCGTCACGCTCCCCGTGCAGGATCAGGACCGGCGTTTGCACGTTTCGCGCGAACGAGATAGGGCTGAGTTGCGCGTGCCGGTGTGGTCCAACGCCATCCCACGGCGCGGTCTCACCAAGAGCCTGCTCGAAGCTCGGCATGTCGCTGGTCACCACCATCATGCCCCAATCGCTCACACCGGCCCCCATAATGGCAGCCTTGAAGCGCGTCGTCTGTGTCACCGCCCACGCGCTCATAAAGCCTCCCTGGCTCCAGCCGCCAATCGCGAGGCGCTCCGGATCAGCAATACCACGCTCGACAGCAGCGTCCACTGCCGACATGACATCTTGAAAGTCAGCGCCTCCAACATCGGCACGGGCAGCGGCGGCGAAGCGCTCACCATGCCCCAGACCTCCACGCGGATTGGGCATCAAGACGGCATACCCGGCCGTTGCCAGCCATTGAGCCCAATCATTCCCGCGCAGGTGGAAGCCCTGCCCCCAGCGCCAATAAGGACCGCCATGTACCAGCACTACAGTCGGTAGAGGCTGCCCCACGCGCGCCTCTGGCGGACGAATGAGTACACCGTCCATCTCCCAGCCATCGGGCGCGGTCCAATAAAAGGCTTCCTGCGCTCCTGAAGGAATACTCTCCAGATATTCCTGGTGATGGGTGATCGGACGTAGCTCAGAAACGCTCCCCTCTGTTTCAGCGATACCACACCAGACCTCAGGGGCTTGATGCGCAGACGAACGTATCAACGCGAGCACGATGCTCCCATCCACCAATACACGCGCATGCATGCCCTCAAAATCACTCTCGCGCTGAGCTTCTGTATCCAGGAGCGGGGTTAGCGCGCCACTCTGCAGGTCAAGACGACAAATCCTGGTCTCCAGTCCTTCAGCGACGACAGCCAGGGCTGCGTCACTCAATGGCTGGATATCTAAAATACAATTCGTCTCGCCACCCGCGATACGCTTCGGCTCACCACCACTGGCGGGAACAGCATACACCACGCGCGAGGATTGATCGCGTTGCGCGGCGGCAGAGAGAAAGAAGAGCGTCTCTCCATCGGCGCTCCAGTTCAGACTCTCTACCCCATAGCCGAAACGACACACCACCTGCGCCTCACCGCCAGCCAGTGGCACACGCTCAATCACGGTCTCTTCTGAGGCCGAGTTCAGCTCCGGTGTTCGCCTGACCGAGTAGGCCAGCTCGCGCCCCTGGGGATGCCAGGCAAAGTCAGCGACATGCCGTTCGCCGCTCACCAGTGTGGTAACCTCCTTTGAGGCAAACGAGAGCAGACGCAGGCGGGCATATTGCCACTTTTCCCCGTATACCTGGGCATCATCCTGCTCTTTCTCGCGCCGCTCGTCTTCCTCAGCCGGCTCATCAGCACTGGTAAAAGCGATCTGCCCACCACCAGGGGACCACTCGAACTGGTCTACTCCACGCTTATGTTCTGTTGCGGTCAATGCCTGGGCCTCGCCACCGTCGGCGGCGATCACATACAGCTGCGAGATATCCCGCTGGGCACGATCCGAAAGGAAGGCCAGCATCTTGCCATCTGGCGACCACCTGGGGCTGCTATCCTTGACATCACCGCGCGTGAACTGCCTGGGAGCGTCTTCACCATCCACTCTCGCCAGCCAGATTGCACTCGTGCTATGCCCCTCCCGCTTGCAGGCAGCCCCTAGCGTATAGGCTATACGTTTGCCGTCTGGCGCTACTTGCACACCTTCGGGAAACTGCATATCAATGATCATCTCCGCGCTGAGCTCGCTCATGCGTTCTCCTCTTTCCTTAGAACACTATCTTGCACATATCAACCCAGACCTCAACCGCATCTCCCTACTCTATACAGTACTGTTAACAACCCCCACTTGGCAACTCTAACATATATCATCACAGCACCACGTATTTTTCTTCGAGATTGGGCACCAGAGATAGTGTCTCTGCCAGTACATTTTCAAACCTCGTCCTGGCCACTGATCGATACCCGCCATTTCGACTCAGCCCCTGAGGCGGCATGTCCATACCATGGTCCCCCTCGTTCTCATGGCTCAGGTTC
>JAFMRP010000932.1 GCA_017354095.1 Ktedonobacteraceae bacterium | reverse complement strand
ACCAGGAGGAAGTCATGCAAAGTGCGCATACCTTTTCTATACGCTCAGAGTCCCGCCGCTCCAGGTATCACCTGACGGACGAGCAGATTCGCTTTTTTGACGAGAACGGTTATCTTGTGCTACGCAAGTGGATTCCGGATGATCTGCTAGCGCGTTTGCAAGAAGCCGCGGCGGCATGGATTGAGACGGGGCTGCACGCGGGGGAGGATGATCCCAACGCCAGCGATTATGTTTTCGCCCAGAGGCCTGATGGGCGTGTAATGTTTCGTGTGAACTATGTACATAACAAAGGGCAGTCCGCGTCGCTGGAGCTATTGGGGAGCCCCTGTGTGCTGGCGGTAGCTGAAAGTCTGGGTGGGCCTAACTTTGTGCCAACATACGAGTCGTTGGTTTTCAAGCAGAAGGGTGATGGAGCGGCCATTCACTGGCACCAGGATGCCGTGCATCCGCGCAAATATCGCATCTTCAACTATGATGTCTATCTTGACCATTCGCGCGCCGATGGCGGTGCATTGCGTGTTCTTCCGAAGAGCCAGCTGCAGAGGCAAGATATCTGTGCTGTAAAGGATCAATGGGAGTGGAATCCTCCGGGGGTAGTGACGGTCGAGATGGAGCCTGGAGATGTATTATTGCATGATGTAATGATCGTGCATGGTTCGCAAAAAGTTGAGGGCAAAGATCTGCGCCGCACCATCTATTATGAATTTCGTGCCGCGGAAGAGATTCTCGAAGAAGGGCCCTGGGATCGTGAGTGGATTGATCGTCGATTGCGTTTGCTACCGGTGGCTTTGAAGCGTCACCAGCAGATGTATCCCAACGCGGAGCAGTTTGATTGGCGTATCTCTGATGAGTTCAGGCCAGACAACTCGGGCGACGAGGAGCAGGAGCTCAAAATAGCCCATATAGTGCATACGCAGGGGACGTTCTGTTCGGCAGGTGATGCCGGTCGCAAGCAGTAAAGGGGAGTTCTATCAAAAGAAAGGGCAGCCCTCGACAGGGGCTGCCCTTTCTTGCAGGTTTTGTTTAGACCTCCATGACCACGGGCAGGATCATCGGGCGGCGATGGGTCTGCTCGTAGAGGTAATCGCTCAGGGTATGTCTGATTTTATCTTTGATAAACGACCAGTCGGAGCTGTGGCCGTTCAGACCGATGAGCGAGTCCAGGACCTGGCCGCGAGCGCTGTCGAGCAGTTCCTCGGCGTCGCGCATATAGACGAAGCCGCGCGAGACGATGTCGGGTCCGGCCAGTGGCTGGCCTGTCTCCTTATCGACAGTGAGCACTACCATCAGGATGCCATCCTGGGAGAGTACTTTACGGTCGCGCAGGACGATCTGTCCGACGTCGCCGACGCTCAGCCCGTCCACGAAGACGTTGCCGCTTGTGGTATGGCCGCCCAGTTTGATATTATCGGGAGTGACCTCGATGATATCGCCGTCCTCGGCAACGACGATATTTTCTCTAGGGATACCCAGAGAAAGTGCCAGCTTGGCATGTAGTATCAGCTGGCGATACTCGCCGTGTACCGGGATGAAGAATCTCGGGCGCAGCAGTGAGAGCATCAGTTTCAGCTCTTCCTGCGCGGCGTGGCCGGAGACGTGCACATTCGAAATGCCCTGGTAGAAGACTTCCGCGCCCTGGCGGAACAGGTTGTTGATTGTGCGGTGTACCATCTTCTCGTTGCCCGGTACAGGAGTCGCGGAGAGGATCACAGTGTCGCCCGGCTGGATGCGCACAAGGCGGTGATCCTGGTTGGCGATACGCGTCAGGGCCGAGGTTGGTTCGCCCTGGCTGCCTGTACAGACAATCACGACCTGTTCGGGGTGGTACTTATTGACATCCTCGACACGGATGAAGATGCCCTTGGGGGCATTCAAGTAGCCCAGGTCGATGGCCATCTGTACGTTGTTGACCATGCTGCGACCGACGAGGGCCACGTAGCGCTCATAGTTGACGGCGGTATCGATGACCTGCTGTACCCGCGAGATCAGCGAGGCGAAGGTAGCAAGGATAATGCGACCGGGCGCCTCGGCAAAGATCTTATCCAGAGATTCGTTGATAACGCGTTCTGAAGGAGTAAAGCCAGGAGACTCGACACGTGTGCTATCGCCCATCATTGCCAGCACGCCTTCGTTGCCGATGCGGCCCAACGTGCCAATATCGGCTGGTTTTCCATCCACAGGGGTGTAGTCGAACTTGTAGTCGCCGGTATGCACCACCGCCCCCAGCGGTGTATGGATAACGATACCGACCGCGTCAGGAATGCTATGGTTCACACGGAAGAACTCAACTTCGTTTTTACCGAGCTGGACGCGGTCACCAGGGTTCACGACCTGGATGCTGGCCTTTTCGAGCATTTTATGCTCTTTCAACTTCACAGTGATCAGGCCCTGTGTCAGGCGGGTAGCAAAGAGTGGCGGGAAGCCGAGCGTAGGCAGAATATAGGGCAGACCGCCAACATGGTCTTCATGTCCGTGGGTAATGAGAATGCCGCGAATACGCTCTTTCTTATCGAGGAGATAGTTCACATCTGGGATTACCAGGTCAACGCCAAACATCTCGTCATCGGGGAACATCACTCCGACATCCACAATGATGATATCATCGCCGTACTCAACGACCATCATATTCTTTCCAACTTCACCCAGGCCACCGAGCGGAATGAAGCGAATTTTTTCAGCTGTCAATGTATAAAGAACCTCCTATACCACGCCATTTGCGTGGCACACACTTAATTTACGCTTTTGCAGTTTTATGTATCTCCACTCCTGCCTCTACCTCAGGAGTTAAAGCCAAATAAAGATTTTGAGAGCTTATGATCAGTTTTTATGCTCGTATGCTGCCTGCAGTGATGTTGGTGCAGGTTTTATTCACTATTGATTGCACTGTAGCGATACTTATCCATTGAAGAGTGTAACACACAGACATATAAAACACAAGTTCACGCTCGATTTCATTCTGGAGCTGTGGTAAGTTCTGTGTTTTCAAAAACCATCACTCTATCAATAATAACAAGCGTATGGTCATTTTTATGCCTGCTGATATGTGTAAGATGAGCTAACTGGTGGTTGGTAGGTAAGTATAGAGAGGGTGACGAGGG
>JAFMRP010000931.1 GCA_017354095.1 Ktedonobacteraceae bacterium | reverse complement strand
CCCTCCACCAGCCGCACGAGCAGAGAAATTGGCCGACGATGGGGGTGAGTTAGATGGGCCACCAAGGAAAAGGGAACGTACAAAACGCGGGACTGACGTAAGTTAGATAGGAGGTCACCAGAGTGGGAGCGGGAGTACGCCAAGCATGGGACTGACGTTGGGTAAGTGGCCTACCAGAGCAGAGGGGTGTTGGGGAGTAAAGACAACTGAGCTAGAGGGGAAGCGCGAGGCATTGGGCAAGTGTACATAGAGCACCGAATCGGCGTCCCGGCAACAACGGCATAAGCACATACGCAATTGACATCAGGCTGGAGAAAAGATAAGATCAAGTAAGGACTATCTATTTGCTTGATCTTATTTTTCTTTAAGAGGAGCATATACCTATGACGCTGGAGCACTTCGACGGAGCAGTGACAGTTATCACAGGGGGTGCCAGTGGTATTGGCCTTGCCTGTGCCAGAGCGCTCTATGGTCAGGGAGCACACGTGGTGCTGGCCGATAACAACACCCAGGGTCTGCAAAAGGCCAGCCAGCTTATACAGCAAGAGAATCCCACCTCCACGGCCCAGGTTATAGCTGTGCCAACAGATGTGACTGACGAAGGTCAGGTACAGGCGATTATAAACAGAGCTCTCGATATACGAGGGGGCATCGACCTGGTCATTACCTGTGCTGGCCTGGGGCGCGGCGGTCTGGTTGATCAATTCAGCGCGCAGGAGATGGCACTCATGATGGATGTCAACTTCATGGGCACGTTTCACTGCGTCAGAGCCGCCTTGCCTAACATGCGCGCGCAGCACAGCGGTCATTTCGTTTTCCTTAGCTCGGTCGCGGGCAAGCTCTGTCCACCCATACTCAGTGGCTATGCCGCGACCAAGTGGGCTGTACGTGGCTTCTCGTCCGCTCTGCGCGCGGAGCTGTACGGCAGCGGCATTGGCGTTACCACGGTCTATCCTGCCTGGGTAGACACGCCTATGATTCACCAGGAAGACACGATGGGGAACATGGAGATTGAGGCACTGCTCACGGCCGAGCAGGTGGCGGAGGAGATCGTGAAAGCGGTTCGAGAAGATAAGCGTGATCTCACGCTGGCTCCTAACCAGGATATCGCGCTGCTCTTGCAGATCATGGACGATGATCAGGATAAGGCCGAAGACCTGGCCGGAGCCGCATTCCAGCGCCGTATACAGGAGATCGCGCAGCAACAAGATTAGTAACCCATGTTGTACAGCCATCTATCCAACGAAAGGAACGGCACAGTGCAGGATCACGGCTACTTTGGCGCGGAGAGCATGACCTGGCAAGTCGCCAGCGAGGCCATTCTCAACTTTGGCGGAGCGAGAGCGGTATTGATGCAGCTTGCTCACCCGCTGGTAGCGATGGGGGTAAGCGCGCACAGCCGGTACATGAGCGATCCTTTAGGACGCGCGGAGAGCACCTTTCTGCTTGGGCAGCGGCTCACCTTTGGTTCTACGAAAACCGCACAGCAGGCCGCGCACACCATTAATCGTCTGCACAAGCACGTGCATGGTACGTTGCCGTTTCAGGCCGGAGCTTACAGCGAGGGAACGGCCTATCGAGCGCGTGACCCGGATTTGCTCCTGTGGGTCCACGCGACGCTTATTGATACCATTCTGATCATGTATCCGATGTTCATTGGACCGTTGAGCATAGAGGAGCAGGAGCGCTATTATCAGGAGTCGAAAAAGATAGCACATCTGCTGGGGCTGGCAGAGGCTGATATGCCGGAGACGGTTGGTGATCTACGCCGCTACGTGCATGAGATGGTATACAGCGATCGGCTGGCAGCGACGCCGGAGGCCAGGCAACTGGTACAGCAGGTACTTTTTCCACCGGCTCCGGCCATTTTTCGTCCCTTGATGCATCTTCACCTGCAACTGACGATCGCGCTTCTGCCACAGCCTGTACGAGAGATTTATGGTCTGGAATGGGGGCCTGGGCGCCAGAAGGCCTTTCAGTTCTCGATGAAAGGGATACGTGCCATCATGCCGCGCCTGCCGGCCTCGCTGCGCATCCTGCCCGTCACACGCAGGCTGATGCAAGGAGAGAGAGCAGCGTGAGCAGAAGCTAGTTAGAGACGGCGCTGGTGGCGAAAAAAGCCATAACAATTACTCCGCTGATCAGCAGGGCAACGATCACACGCAGCAGCAAGCCGGGCGTCAGCCAGCGACGCCACAGTGGGGGTCTTTTTGTTTCGCGAGCCGGGGCTCCATCCATGGCTATTCTGTCTTTCCCTTGTCAAGTAACACGAACTCCGCCATAATATATGACGAGAGATATGGCAAAAGTTAACAGGGGTGCCACTTTTTTCACTGCGCTGCGTGCCAGGCAGGAACTTATTTCAGGAGAAAAAAACGCTATGCTTAGCTACCGCTTCACCAATGCTTTGAGTTATTCACTATCTGAGCTCTGTGAGATGCACAATGAGAGCTTTAGTGGCTATCTTGTGCCGGCGACCATGACACCTGAGCAGATTGCCAACTTCTGGCGCATCTACCAGATAGACGCGAGCCGCTGCGTGGTCATGCACGATCAAAACGGAGCCTTTGTGGGCCTGGCGCGCATGGGCACGCGGGGACGGCGCGGCTGGTGCGGCGGCTTTGGGATTGCTCCACAGTTTCGTGGCAAGGGAACCAGCCAGCAGCTGGCCTCGCAGATGATAGAGGTCGCGCGCGAGAGCGGATTGGCGACCTTGCAGTTGGAGGTGCTCGCACAGAATATTCGCGCACTCAAAGTTTATGAGAAAGCGGGCTTTGTCACACGCCGCAGGCTCATTGGTATTGAGATCGCGCTCCAGTCTCTGCCTGAAGGCACACCGATAGCCGTTGAGCGCGTTGAGGCTATGGCGCTACTTTCTCGATCAGATAGTGACCCTTGCTGGCAACGCGAAGCGAGCACCGTCCTGTCTGTGCATACGGAAGCATTTGCAGCCAGCGATTCTGCGGGGCAGGTGAATGGCCTGATTGTCGAGCGTGCTGGCGAGAAGTTACGCATCCTGGCCGCTGTGGTCCAGAGCGAGTTGACAGATGCCGAGCTAGCAATACTGCTCCGCTCGGCGGCAGCCGACGCGACGAGCATT
>JAFMRP010000172.1 GCA_017354095.1 Ktedonobacteraceae bacterium | reverse complement strand
GCGCATGTCAAAGCTGCTGGCGCTATCCTGTGCAGCAGCAGCACGCAGGATCTCTGGAGGCGTTCATCGTGGGCTTTGTGAAAGTGAGGGAGGCGAAAACTCGTGCAAAAACTCTACAAAACCCTACAGAACCGCTTCCCAGGCCTATACCTTCCACACAACCCTCCACGGCCTCGCCAGTAGGGGATGGAGGGTTTCAAAGATCTTCAGAGGCCGATCCATGGCGTCAATTGGAAAGGCGTTTTTTATTGATGAGTGCATATATTTGCGCACTCAGGTGACTATCAAAAAGCCCGGGGGAAGGGTGTTTACTCCTGTGAGGTTGACATTTTTTGTAAGAACATATAACATATATTGTAGAAAACATATTATCAACAGGCGATATAAACCTTGGGGTAAAGTAGAGGATACAACTGTGATGAAGCGGTCAAAGAAAAGGCCAGAGCCACTGAGCGGCGTGGAGGCCCGGCGTATGCCCAAATACACTATTGGGGTGGTGGCGAAGATGGTTGGCGTGCCCCCTCAGACGCTGCGCCGCTACGAAGAGGCAGAACTGCTAGCTCCGGCACGTCTTGATGGTAAAAATCGCCTCTACTCTGACGAGAATATCGAAACGCTTATGGAGATCGTTGAGCTATCTTATCAGGGTATCAACGCGACGGGCATTCGCTACATTTTGCAGATGCGCCAGCAAGTGACGATGCTCCAGCAAGAGATTGAATCCATCCGCATCCAGATTGGCAGAGAAGAGATGTAGACACGCTTTCTAGCCACTGCGAGAGGTGGCCAATTTTTTGCGGTTGACTTGACAATTTTTGTAAGGTATTTTACAATGATTTTGTGATTTGAAGATATGTGAAAATGAGAGATTGCTTTACAAGCTGTGCCGTTCTTTTGCTTTTTTCTCAGTGGTTGCCAGCATATTTTCCCGGTTTCCTCTTCGTGGATGTGAAACCGGCTTTGGCTAGAATGTGTGTCCTTATATAGATGATGGGAGTAAAAAGTTCCTGTATCTTAGAGTGCATACACAGGCCAACATACAACAGTCAGAGAAGAGGAGTGTGTTTTTATGGCAAAGGTCATTGGTATTGATCTGGGAACCACCAATTCGGTCGTGGCGGTGATTGAAGTTGGCGAGCCAACGGTTTTAGAAAACAGTGAGGGTTCGAGGCTTACGCCGTCGATCGTCGCGATAACGAAGAGCGGTGAGCGCCTAGTGGGACAGGTCGCCAAGCGCCAGGCAGTCACCAATCCAGAGAATACCGTTTTTTCGGTGAAGCGTTTGATGGGACGGCGCTTCGATGATCCCGAGGTGCAGCGCACGATCAAGAGTGTGCCTTATAAGATCACCAAAGCCTCTAATGGCGATGTGCGTATTGTCATGGGGGGGCGTGAGTACAGTCCGCCCGAGATCTCGGCCATGATTCTACAGAAGCTAAAGGCTGATGCAGAAGCAAAGTTAGGAGAACGTATCACGCAGGCGGTAATCACTGTTCCTGCTTACTTTAATGACACCCAACGCCAGGCGACGAAAGATGCCGGTAAGATTGCCGGGCTGGAGGTGCTGCGTATCATCAATGAGCCGACGGCAGCCTCGCTGGCCTATGGTCTGGAGAAAAACAAGGACCAGGTCATTGCTGTCTATGATCTAGGTGGTGGCACCTTTGACATTTCTATCCTGCAACTGGGTGAGGGTGTTTTCGAAGTAAAGGCAACCAATGGAGATACCCATCTGGGCGGCGATGACTTTGATCAGCGCATTGTTGATTGGATTGCCGATGAGTTCCGCAAAGAGCAGGGCATTGATCTGCGAAATGATCGTATGGCGATCCAGCGTTTGAAAGAGGCGGCTGAGCGAGCTAAAATCGAGCTATCTTCGGCGATGCAGACGGAGATTAATCTGCCCTTTATCAGCGCGGATGCCAGTGGTCCCAAGCACCTGGTTATGACGCTCACGCGTGCCAAACTGGAGCAACTGGTTGGTGACCTGGTTGAGCGTACACGCGAGCCAGTCATGCGTGCTCTACAGGACGCGGGCGTCTCTGCCAGCCAGGTAGATGAAGTTGTGCTGGTTGGTGGTCAGACGCGCATGCCAGCAGTAGTGGAATTAGTGCGTAAAATCTTCAACAAGGAGCCGCATAAGGGCGTCAATCCTGATGAAGTAGTGGCTATTGGAGCAGCCATCCAGGCAGGTGTGCTCAAGGGCGAAGTAAAAGATGTGCTGCTGCTAGACGTCACTCCGCTTTCGCTGGGCGTAGAGACGCTGGGTGGTGTGATGACTCGCTTGATCGAGCGCAACTCCACTATTCCAACACGGAAGAGCGAGGTTTTTACTACGGCCACGGACAATCAGCCGGCGGTAGAGATTCATGTGCTGCAGGGCGAGCGTGAGATGGCGCGTGACAATAAGAGCCTGGGCAATTTCCACCTGGAGGGGATCGCGCCAGCACCGCGTGGTGTGCCTCAGGTCGAAGTCACCTTTGATATCGATGCAAACGGTATTCTGAATGTGGCAGCGCGCGATAAGGCTACCGGGCGTGAGCAGCAGATCACGATCACAGCTTCCAGTGGGCTCTCTAAGGACGAAGTTGATCGTATGGTGCACGAGGCCGAGCGCTATGCTCAGGAGGATCGCCAGCGTAAAGAGGAGATTGAACAGCGTAATCGTGCTGACGGTGTTGCTTACCAGGCGGAGAAGACACTGCACGAGGTAGGTGACAAAATTTCGGTCGGACTGCGTTCGGAGATCGAGGAGAAGATCAAAGCGGTACGCGACGCGATTGCGGCCAATGATATGGCGCGAGTGCAGACCAGTACCAGCGAGTTGGAGGTCACGATGCAGCGTATCGGGCAGGAGGTATACGGGCAGGCAGGAGCTGCTGGAGCTGGTAGAACCGATGGCCAGGCTCCAGATCAGGGTTCAGATACCGTTGAGGGTGAATACCGCGAGGTCTAGTGATACTCCTTCTTCAAAGAAGTGTCCGATGGGCGTATCGCAAGGGATCGATTGCTCGATCCCTTGCCTGGTGCCTGTGTGACGTTCCATTATGACGTGGGTGCGCGCCAGTAGCGGCGTGTCATCATATCCTGTCCTGGTCGCATAGAAGTGCTGGCTGCCAGGCCAACGAATTGCAGGTGCTGCAATGCTTCCAACAATGTGCTTGGTCGCAGGGGGACACCAAAGTAAGAGCCTTGCAGCACTTTTTGCAATTCCAGCAATGTTATGCCTTCCTTAGCGGGTAGAACGGCCAGCACCATATCCGCCAGTTTTTGTTTCTGCTGGCGATGCTGGCGCTGCTCTCGCGTCTCCAACTGTGGTGGTTGTCTGAGCTGACGTGGGCGAAACGCGATCTCAAAGCGGCACATTGCGGCGCCGCGTCGCATGCAGGTACGCTCAATAATGGTTACCTGTTCATTGTAGCGCTCTGCGGCCCCCTCGACAGCTCCATACAGTACCGGGCAGAGTTTGCGCGAGCTATCGTAGAGCAGCGCGAAATCATTTGCATTCGTCGAAAGCGCTTCATAGCCGAAGATGGGTGGGGTTAGCGCGTCGGGCGTGCGCCGCATCTGAGCGTGAGCATCGCGCATCACCAGCAGCAATTCGCGGCCACTTTTCACGCGCGAAAGCAGGTAGGAGCACAGATGGTTGGTGAGAGCGTTCAGCATAAAGAAACGTCCATACTCGCGCAGCAGCATATTCGTCGAAAGCCCTGTCAGCCGGCTGGCCATCTGGACGCCCAGCAGCAGTGTTTCGTCATCATACACATGAGTTGCCAGGGGGGCGGTCGCGGCAGTTTCACCGATCGCGCCGCGATACGAATTAAGGAGTGAGGGACCGAAACGCTCAGCCAGAAACTTTTCCCAGGTTACAAAGATGAGACCTTGCATAGGTAGACCTCCCTGAATGCACTTCCAACTTCACTTTTCAAACATCTTTGCCAGTGGTTATCCTGGTGATGTATGATAAATAATAATAAGCTATTAACTCACTGTCAATACTAATTACACCTGTGTAAATCATTTTTAATGACATCTTTATATTTTGTTGCACCGCATTATATATGATATTTTATGTCTAAAGAATCTTCATTTATGTTGCTGTTCTATTGCTAATTCTTGTGCAATTTTATGGATATGTTGATCTTATTATTGTTGAGAAGGATCGTGGTCGTGTCATCGCACACGCTAGCTTCGTGGGTAGCGCTGCTTTTTTTATGTGGATTTAATCGGAGAGGCAATTGACTGATTGCACCGCCTCTGTTATTATATATTTTGGATTCGCTCATTCTGACTATTCGGAGCCAGCGCAGTGCCGCCCTCAGCGGCGAGAAGAAACAAGGGACCAGGCTCATCTCTATTGAATAGTGACAAACCTTAGTAATACAAGAAGGTGGGCAGCCATGGCTTCTTGGTCAAGTGTTTTACAGGCGATTATCAAGTCGCCTGCTGAGCGACAGCGTCTTTCGGCGGCACTTGGGGTTTCCACTGTAACACTCTCCCGCTGGGCCAATGGAGATTCTCGACCTCAACGCAGCCATCTTGTACACCTGGTCAATAGTGTTCATGCCAATAACCGTCAGGAATTGATTGACGCGCTTGAGTTGCAGTATCCTGAAATTCAGGCATGGATCAAGGATACGCCAGAGCAGATACCTCCTCATTTCTTTGCTCATATTCTTCATTTGCGTACCACTACTACTGATAGCCAGCGCTTCTGGCGTATCAGCGAAGTTGTTTTGAAGCAGGCGTTGGAGCAACTTGACCCAAACGGGCTGGGCATGGCCGTCAAACTGGTACAATGTATGCCGCCCGCTACTCCCGGTGGCCGAGTGCGCAGCCTGCGCGAACGGACAGGGAGGGGAACGCCGCCCTGGACCGCCGACCTGGAACACGATGTACTCTTTCTGGGCCTGGAGTCGCTTTCCGGGCGCACAGTGGAAGAGCGTCATGTTCAGAATGAAGCGGACCTGACGGCCAGGACTTCTCGTACATATGTACGCGATGATTATGAGATGAGTGCTGCTGCTCATCCTATTTGTCTGGAAGGGAAAGTTGCCGGCTGCCTGCTGGCTTCAAGTACACAGCTTGAGTTTTTTTCGCAGCAGAGGCTTTCGCTGCTGGCGACCTTCAGCCATTTGCTTTCCCTGGCGCTGGATAAACAGGACTTCTATGATCCGCGTCAGATCTCATTACGCCCCATGCCGCCTCCGCAGGTGCAGCGTCCGATACTCGCAAGCTTTCGCCAGCGCGTGACCAAAAATTCCCAGAAAGCGATGCATCAGAAGCTGCAGTTGACCAATAGCCAGATTGAACTTCAAACCTGGCAAGAACTGGAAAGCGAATTGTTGGAAATGCCACTTCCTCAATTCGAGTAGTCGATATGGTGTTTGCGCATCAAGTAGCGCAACTGATCGACTTTGGCAAAACCCAGTAGTTCGGCTGCTCGTGTGCGGTTATTTTGCGCGGTTTCCAGGGCCCAGCACACGAAGTGATGCTCGACCTTTGCGCTGATCTCTTCGAGTGAAATTTCCCCTCCGGGATGCTGGCTGAGCCATTGTTTCCAGGGGTCGGGCCGCGTGTTGCTGTCCTGAGCGCGAAGTCCTACGACCTCCTGGGGGAGGTGGGCTGGCAAGAGTTCGTCGCTGGTGCTCAGGATCATGGCTCGCTCGATGACGTTTTTGAGTTCGCGCACATTGCCGGGCCAGCTATATTCCAGCAGCAGGCGTTGTGCCTCGGGCGAAATTTTGCGTACATTGCGGCCAAGCGAGCGCTTGAAATCCTCGATAAAACGTGCGGCGAATAGCAGGATATCTCCAGGCCGCTCCCGGAGGGGGGGCAGTACGATTTTGAGCACAGCCAGGCGGAAATAGAGATCGGCACGGAAGACGCCGTCCGCCATCGCCTGTTCTAAATTGCGGTTGGTGGCTGCCAGTACACGTACGTTAATGGTGACTTCTTTGTTGCCACCCAGGCGGAAGAATGAGCGGGTTTCTAATACGCGCAGGAGCTTGGCCTGCATATCCAGCGGCATCTCGCCGATTTCGTCCAGGAAGAGTGTTCCGGAGTCGGCGAGTTCAAGCAGGCCGCGCTTCTGCTTTTTCGCGTCGGTGAAGGCGTATTGTTCGTAGCCGAATAGTTCGCTCTCTAGCAGGTGGCTGGCGATGGCAGCGCAGTTAATGGCGTGGAACGGCCCTGAGGCGCGGGTGCTCTGCTCGTGGATGGCGCGCGCGACGACTTCTTTGCCGGTGCCGCTCTCGCCCATGATCAGTACAGAGGCGGTGTCGCTGCGTGCGACGCGTGCTACCAGGTCAAACACCTCGCGCATGCACTGGCTATGGCCGACGATATAGTTAAAATGATAGTTGTCGCTCCGTTCGCGCCGCAGCTGGCGCAATTCCCGTGACATAGCGCTGGTTCCGAGTGCTCGCTGCACTACGAGCAAGAGCTGATCGAGATCAAAGCCTTTGGAGAGATAGTCTACAGCTCCTGCTTTCATGGCCGCGACAGCCGTCTGTACCTCGCCATGGGCGGTGAGGATGATGACTGGCAGGTCAGGGTCGAGTTCGCGTACGCGGTTCAGCACTTCCAGGCCGCTGAGCCTGGGCAGGCGCAGATCGAGTAGCACCAGATCGAAGGTGGTTTGCTGGATCTCGCGTAGCCCACTTTCACCATCTGAGGCGACAGAGACCTCATAGCCGTGCTTTTTGAGAAAGCGCGCGAATTGCAGTGGCAGATACGGTTCGTCATCGACGATTAATATATTGATGCTCAATCCGATGTATTCTCCTCATGGTCTATGGGCAAGTACACCAGTATTGTGGCTCCATAGCCGAACTGTCCTTCTACATGTATATATCCCTGGTGATCCTCTACTAGCCGCCGTGTGATTGGCAGGCCGAGGCCGATGCCGTGCGCTTTTGTCGTAAAAAATGGTTGGAAGATGCGCTCTCGATGTTCGGGGGCGATGCCCATACCCGTGTCGCTCACGGAGATCTCTACCCAGCCTGTCGCAGGTGGAGAGGGTGAGGGAGAAGGCACGGCTTCGGGCAGTGGGCTGGTCATCCTCTGGGCTTCTGTTTCCTGCTGAGAGGCAGGTTCGGATCTCTCATGTGTCCTCCGGGTCCTGGTATCCCTGGGTGTAGTGATGCGGCGGCAGGCGATAGTAAGAATACCACCATCGGGCATAGCTTGCAGCGCGTTCATGTAGAGGTTAAGCAGTACTTGCTCTATTTGTGCGATATCTACCCATAGTGGGGGCAGCAACTCATAGAGGCGATGAACTGTGACGCCCACTTCGAGGCACTGTGACTGCAGCAGTTTGAGCACACGGTCACTCAGTTCAAGCAGATCGCAGCGTACGCGGTGCAGGCGGTAGGGTCTGGCGAAGAGTAGAAGATCGCGCACAATGGCGTCAAGACGTTCTACTTCTTTCAGCACGACTGCGATAGATTCGCGCGCCCATTCTGCCGATGTATCCTCCTGCTCGGGAGCTGGCTGTGTGTTGAACAGCTCGTCGCCGAGGAGCTGCATGGAGGTTTTGATGGAGGCCAGGGGGTTGCGCACTTCGTGTGCTACATTGGCCGCCATTTCACCCAGCGATGCCAGGCGGTCCAGGCGGCGTTTCTCCTCCTCTAGCTTGCGCATAACGGTGACGTCGGTAAAGGTCGTCAGGCGGCCCATGAAGCGTCCATGATTATCGTGCAGAGGGAGGATATCGACGCTTAAAATGATTTCGCGGCCATGCCGGTCGACGGTGGTGATTGTTGCTCCGTGTATCCCTTTGCTGGAGGAGATGGTTTCCTCATTGTCTGCCAGCAGGGGGCGCAGGTCAAGGATTTTTTCCAGCGATTGGCCTTTTACTTCATCGGGGTGATAGCCCAGGATGGCCTCGGCTGCTCGATTAAAGGTGCTCACATAGCCTTTGCGATTGGTTGTTAACAGGCCACTTGGGATGCTTTCGAGGATGAGTTCTTTGAAGCGCTGGTCGTCGAGCACTTTACGCAGCAGCTTGCGTGCCGCGTTACGCGCTTCGATTACCTCCGTGACCAGCTGTATATTTTCCAGGACAGTGCCAGCCTGTGTGGCCAGGACCTGTAACAGGACCAGCTCTTCACGCCGCAGCTTGTGTGCCTGGTGGTAGCCGCCAACCACTATGCCCAGCACTTTGCGCACGCGTTCCTGCCCGCCAGACCGGCCTGAGCGCAACAAAGAGCTACCCTGAGCCTCGACAACCTGGCCCCTGAGCAGGGGATAGGCAAAAAACGTTTTGAGGCTGCCT
>JAFMRP010000930.1 GCA_017354095.1 Ktedonobacteraceae bacterium | reverse complement strand
GCGTTCCGGCTGCGCAGCAAGCCCTGGTCCACCGGACTGCTCTGGCGGTTGGTTCTGCGGCGGCGCGCCTTCGCTCTGCACAAAGCCCGGACGCCACGGGATTTCGCCACGCTCAAGCCCATCCATGATGGTCTGGCCGCTATCGTCAAGACCCTTGAGGGCAATCCTGTTGTCGCGCCGCCTCGCTTCATCGCCGTGCTGACCGGGCGCGTGAAGCTCTCATGGGGCGAGCTGGGACGCAAGATGCTGAAGCTGCTGACCTTCCAGCGCGTGTTCCTGCTGCTGTTCTCGGTGCCGGTGATCCTCGCTCTGGGCATCGGGGAGATCCCGGACGACGCGAAGAGGATGCGCGAATTCCTAGCAGGTCCGGTTGTCTACCAACTGCTGCTGGCGTTCCTGATCGTGGGAGCGGTCTGGCAGGGGATATGGCTGGTACGGGAGGGCGTTCCAAGACTGGTGCAGATGCGTAAGAGTAACAATGGGCTACTGATCATGGTGAGTCTGCTGGCCGTTCTGATGACGATCGGCGCGATTGGCTTCAGTAGTGCCCCGTTTCTGAGCCTGCTCTCTGGCCAGGAACCGCTGCAGAAGGCGTTCAAACTCTACTTTAACGGTGGAGAAGCGAGTAGCAATGCAAGCGGGTACGACATATCCGTGTTGGCCCTGCTGGCATACCTGGCAGCGGGCTTCGCAGCAGGTGCGGTAGTGGGGTGGGTTGTATCAACACTGGCAGATTCCGTCCCCATCCTACTAGGAAACCCCATTGCTGTAGGGATAGCAATAGCCCTCATCGCGGGTGTCATATATGTAGGAGGGAGTAACGAAATCCAATCTCTCCTCACACATACTGGCGGTGATAATTCAGGCGGCAAAAGTGAACCACCAGGAGGTGGGAAAAGTGAGCCGCCAGGTAATTTATATGAGAAATGGCAGAGCTAATCGAACAGGCTGCAACCGGAGGGTGCCCAGCGCCCTCTGGTCCTGCACGTTTCGTACGTAGATACATGGAAAGAAGCCATACCATCATGAAGGATGTATCCGCAAATTATTATGAGCATACTGACCAGACCTCTTCTGAAACCAGGGAGGGTGGTCTACGAAGGATGACCGACGATTTGGGGCATCTCTCGCAGACAATCCAGGAAGTCACTCGAGGATTCACGTCCGAAGAACGCGAAAGGGTTGTAACGGCGGTAGGAGAGAATCTGGAGAAAAATATAGGGGAATTATGGGATGATTTTATGAAAAAAGCGAAAGAAGCTATGCAAGGAGCAATTAAAGAGATTCAATATAGTAACTCGCCGGAAGGACAAGCTGGAGAGAAGGCTTATAAAGACTTGATGCAGCAGGGCAGAGAAAGCGACCAAAAATTTATCGTTGATGAGCAGTACGACTCCTTTCGAGATTCAAAGCTTGAGGGCCAGCTCCGGGCACTCGCCGACCTGGCAGCAGAAGGGAAAGTAGTAACCATCGATATCGAGAACTCAAACTATGAACGAGTCGCGGCTGTCGTAGGTGCCCCTTTTGAGGAATATGGTAAACGTATGTATCCGTTAGTAAGTGACGGTTATAAAGCAGCGGCGTGGGAAAGCTCAGGAATAGTATCTGTACTTCCAAGGACAGAGGATGGTGGCTTTATCCTGCATGCGACTATTGGCCAAAGAGCAGACGGATAGCCCGCATCGGGATCCTGATGAAATATAATCTCGCGTCTAAGGCGCTTTTAGCGGTAAACTACTTTTGGCACAACACAAGTAGCCTGAAGTGTAACTACTGGTAGAGAAAAGTTTCCCAACGCACTTTGCTCAAAGCCGTGGAGACTCCACGAAAACGGGTCATACACACATATGCCTGGACCTATGCTATCAGCATAGTGATTGGCACATGCTGATAGCATAGATTGGCTCTTTCTGTGGCTGTGATAAGTATGCTACATTTCTTCTATATAGGTCATTCAGGTTGTTTTGTCTGATTATCACGTCTGTTTTGCTGGTGCATATATGACTGTTTCTTCCTAAAAACTCATCCATCAAGGGATTGTTTTTCTAGTAAGGCATAGGGAAGTTATGGTTCTTTTCATGTTCTTCGCTCAATTTTATGGCGTTTTGCAGCTCTCATGGTTAGGCTCCCTGACGCGGACGGTCCGTTGGCGTGTGCTGCTGCTAGCGCTGCTGGCCGGGGTCGCGGTCGTGATGCCGATCACGCTCCTGCTGGAATTAGGTGGGGCACGCCTCTATGGCCTGGTGACCGATCAGGCATTCGTCATCGCGCTCAATGACAACGCGTATACCATTGATCCTTTTCTCGAAGAAATACTCAAGATTCTGCCCCTCATCATAGCTTGTATGATTCCGGCCACACGGCGACAGCTGAGCCTGGTCGATGTGGTGCTGCTCGGCGCGGCTCTGGGTTCGGGCTTCGGGCTTGCCGAGGCTTTCTTCAATTTCAACTCGAGTATTGACCTGGCAGACTATATAAAGGAGGGCGATATCTGGGCCTTTGCGGGCTCGATCTTCGCTTTTGTGGCCATCCCGGGCGTGGGGCGCACGCTGATCAGCTGGCTGCCTGCGGGTGCGAGTATTATGGACCCGACCGACGTAGTCACGTACGGCGCGCTCCAAGTCAACAGCCACCTGGTCTGGAGCGCGCTGGTGGGTCTGGGCCTGGGCTTGCTGCTGCGCCTGCGCCCACGCTGGAAGTGGATCGGGCTGCTCCCAATCGTGCTGATGGGCATGGCTCACGCGGCACAGAATGTGCCTGGAAGCGTATCGCCAGGTGAACTGGAACAGAATATGGTCCTGAGCACCTTCACCACGGTGTTCACCTGGATCAACACGTGGAACTGGCTCTTTCCCCTTCTCGCATTAGGGGTGGCCACCTGGCTTGATATGCGCGTGATCCGGGGCGCGCTGGCCGATGTGCCGGACCTGTTGTTCCCCGCCGAGCGCCAGAGCAGGTTCGGTCTGTGGAACGTGGCGCTCCAGCTGCGCAGCAAGCCCTGGTCCACCGGACTGCTCTGGCGGTTGGTTCTGCGGCGGCGCGCCTTCGCTCTGCACAAAGCCCGGACGCCACGGGATTTCGCCACGCTCAAGCCCATCCATGA
>JAFMRP010000171.1 GCA_017354095.1 Ktedonobacteraceae bacterium | reverse complement strand
CGCCCCCCTCGTTCCGCTGCGACAACCAGGCCGCCAAACGCGCCCTCTTCTGGCGCCCTACGCACGGCATCTGGCCTCCCGCTGCCAGCACACCGTAAGATAGAGGGACTTGACACCTGTTCCAATTATTTTCTATCATGGAGGCCGAAGAGTTTTCATGAGTGCGCTGTTTATATGTCAAAAAATAACGTCAACGCGCTCGCGGAGCAGGTGGAACGCGCGCGCAAAATACTACAATTTGAGCAACGTACGCATCACCAGGACCGCGCCATTCGGCCCGGAGGCCTGGAGAGTTTTGTCGCCTACTGGTCCGAGATAACCAGCAAAGCCTGTAAAGAAGCCGGTCTAGACCAGGGGCCTATTCATCGTTTCGTCGAACATATCGAGGGATATCGCCAGCAGGACCCGATGCAGCGAGCGGCCAGCCTGCGCGCTGCACTGGCCGTGCTCAACGAACTTACCGGGCAGGCCACCGGCAATCCAGAACGTTCAGAACGCGAGGCCGCTCCACCGCCTTCCACGGCGCGGCCAGCTTCCTCCCGCAGCGCCAGTAGCCGTCCTGCCACCACCGCCAGCAGCGCGGGGTCCAAAGCAGCCAGCAAGCCGGAGACAGTGGCGAAGACGAATGGGCAGAGCAAAGCGCCGGAGCGCCCGGCGCGTGATACAGTGCCGGAGCTCCCCAACTATAATCCTATCCAGCTGGAAGCGGGTATGTCGCAGGGCCATACCTCGCTGACCCTGCTGAGCGCCGACGTAACCGCCGTGCCGGGCGTTGGTCCCAGCGCAGCGACGCGTCTGCGCCATCTCGGCATTCGTACTATTCGCGACCTGCTCTTCTATTTTCCGCGCGAACATCGCGATTACAGCAAGCTGCTGAAGCTCAACGAGATCCCTTTTGGCGAGCTGGTCACGACCATGGGCATTCTCTGGGAGGTCGAAACCAGGCGTACCAAAGGCGGGCGAACCATCACCATTGCGACCATCTCGGACGAGAAGGACAAGTTGTACGCCTCCTGGTTCAACCAGTCGTATCTGCAAAAACAGCTCAGCGCTGCCAAGGGTGATCGGATCGTTCTCACCGGCATCAAACAGCGTTTCGGCAACAAGGTTGAGTTTTCTGTGCGCAGCCATGAGCTGCCTGACCGCCAGGAGGACGTACTCAACACCGGGCGGCTGGTGCCGGTCTACAGTCTGACCGAAGGGCTGAACGCCAAAGCGCTACGCCGCTATACCAAGTGGGTTGTGGATCGCTACGCCGCCATGGTGCCTGACCACCTGCCACCATCCGTCATCAGCGGCGCTCGCCTGCTGCCACTACCTGATGCCGTCGCGCACATTCACTATCCAGAGAACGAAGAGATGCTGGAGGCCGCACGCCGCCGCCTGGCCTTCGATGAGCTCTTTCTCATCCAGCTTGGTATGCAGGAACGACGCAGCCGCTGGCAGCAGGAAACGCAGGAGACCAACGCCTTCCGCATTGATCTTTCGCGTATCTTTATCAACCCACCGGCCCAGCAAGACGCACCGGGCGATGACCCGCCACCACTCAGCGTCACTGGAACAACGCTCTGGTCAAATGAGGCCATCGCGCCTGATAAACCCTTTGAGGCCTCTCTGCCTTTTGTCTTCACGCCAGCGCAATACCGTGTTATCAACGAGATTCTGGGCGATCTGGCAAAGAACAAACCCATGAGCCGTCTCTTGCAGGGCGATGTTGGCGCCGGCAAAACGGCGGTAGCAGCGGCGGCCCTCTTCATGACGGCCCTCAACGGCTTTCAGGGCGCCATCATGGCTCCCACCGAGATTCTGGCGGAGCAGCACGCGCGCAGTATCAGCGCCATGCTGGAACCATTCGGCATTCACACCATTCTGCTCACAGGAAGCCAGCGAACGCGCGAACGCGCCCTGGCTCGCCAGGCGCTGGAAAACGGTCAGGCCTCCATCGCGATTGGCACCCATGCCCTGATCCAGGAAGACGTCAACTTTCAGCGTCTCGGGCTGGTCATCGTCGACGAGCAGCACCGCTTTGGCGTAGAGCAGCGCGACGCCCTGCGCCAGAAGGGCTATCATCCCCATATGCTCGTCATGACAGCAACGCCTATCCCGCGCACGCTGGCCCTGACGCTTTATGGTGACCTGGATATCTCCGTCATTGATCAGCTGCCACCGGGCCGCCAGAAGATCATTACCCGCTGGCGCACCGGAGCACGTCGTAAAGAGGCCAATGATCTCATTGCGCAGCAGGTAGCCGAGGGGCGGCAGGCCTTCATCATCTGCCCACTGATCGAAGAGTCAGAATCGCTGCAGGTCAAGGCCGCTACCAGCGAATATGAGCGCCTGCAAAACGAGGTTTTTCCTCATTTGCGCCTGGGATTGCTGCATGGAGGCATGAAATCGGGGGAGAAGGACCAGACGATGCGCCGTTTCCGCGATCACGAGCTGGACATTCTGGTGGCCACATCGGTCATCGAAGTGGGCATCGACGTGCCAAACAGCACCGTAATGGTCATCGAAGATGCCGACCGTTTTGGCCTCTCGCAGCTGCACCAGTTCCGTGGACGTGTCGGGCGCGGCAAACACCAATCCTACTGCTATGTACTCAGCGCTGACGCGGGCATCCAGGCCCAGGAACGTCTGGGTGTGTTTCAGGATATTGACGATGGATTCCGTCTCTCGGAGGAAGATCTACGTCTGCGTGGACCGGGCGATTTCATTGGCGTGCGCCAGAGCGGCATGCCAGAGCTGCGGATCGCCGATCTCGGCGACACTCGTCTGATTGATCTCACGCGCCAGGTGGCGGCCCGGCTATGGGCCAGCGATCCCTACCTGCGCAAAACAGAGCACAGGGCCTTGCGCGAAAAGGTGCTGCTTTTCTGTAAGCAATTGCTTTCCTCGCTCTCCTAAACTATGAGGAAAGTGTGAGAATGGTCGATGTGGCGATTGCAGAAGCCTATTCGTCACATTTATGACAGGCCTATCACTCACAACAAGAAGAGAGGCAGCGATGAGATCACGCTTCATACGCTTTAGATATATAACAAGCTTATGCGCCTTATTGATGCTGCTGCTAGCAGCCTGTAGCGGCGACACAAAGTCTGGCCCCAACGCTAAGGATCTGATCAGTAAAGCGCAGGCCGCCATGCAGAAAGTCACTTCCTACCATTTCACTCTCACCGCAGAAAATCCCGGTACAGCTGGTCTGCTGGCGATTCAGAGCGCGGATGGTGATGTGCTTGTTCCTGATAAGCTCAAAGCGAATGCTAACGCTTTTATGCTGGGCAGTCTTGTGCAGGTAAAGATTGTCTCTATTGGCGAAAAGCAATACTATACTGATCCTGTGACACAGGAGTGGAACGCGACCAACGGGCTGCTTGATCCGCGCACACTAACAGATCCTCAAACGGGTCTTGTGGCTATTCTGGGACATATTGAGGATCCTGGCACGCCGACTGACGATACCGTGAACGGCACGGCCTGCTGGAGCATCAAGGGGAAGCTTGATGCCAAATACCTGGCCAGCATCACCGGGGGTGGAGTGCCGAGCGGAACCAAAGTGAATGTGACGACGTGGATTGGCAAAAACGACAATCTGCTGTACCAGTTGCGCATAAATGGCAAGGCGGTACAGGGCGATAGCGACAAAACGGTGCGGACCTTCAAGCTTTCGAAGTTTGGTGAGCAGCTGGATATCCAGCCTCCGGTGTAGGGGATGAAGGGCGCCAACAATAAAGGGGGATCGTTCGTAGTACTGGTGAAGAGGTTGGCGACTAACTAAAGAATGGTAAAGCAAGCCGGCAGCGTGCAGGTGGTTCTCTGGAGGACGACGAAGGTAGGAGTCGCGAGCTACTTTCACAACAGAAAGCGAGGCAAACATTCTGAATGGACAACGGGAGCAACAAGCCACAACCGCCGCGCAGGCGTGATTACAGCGATCCCACACACTACTCGGCAATCCCTCCACGGGCATCGCGCGGGCGTCATCAGGGGCAGGAGCGTCGTCGCCAGCAACCAGACGAGCAGTTCGTGGAAGCGCCTGACGACTATGATGAACGTGCGATATATGAAGAAGAGGAAGAAGAGTTCGCGCCGCCTGCGCGGACCGCGCGGGCAGGCCGGCCACGTCAGCCCGAGAGCGAGCGGTCCTTCAGGGTCCGGCGCAGGCGGCGTTCAGTCTGGCCAGCATTTCTGGCCGGTTGTGGTCTGAGTATTTTCGGCCTGGTTGTAGTTGCCGCTGTTGTTGTCGTGTTCGCGCTCCGTTCAATGCAGGGAGGGAACCCGCTGCCCGGGCTGGGCGGTCATGCTTTTACGCGTTCTGACACGCAATCGATCAATCTACCAACGCTTTCCCGGCTGCAGGTGTGCGATAAAGTGGGCAACGTCTCCATCAGTGTTGATCCCAATGCCAGCAGCACAAAGGTCAGCGCAAAAAAAACTGTGCAGGCGGGCAGTCAGGGTGAAGCCGAGCAAAAATTCAAGCAGATCATGGTAGAGATACAGCCGCCGGGCACCGTACAGAACAAGCTTACATGTCCCAAGCCGGCGCTTACCCCGACGCCTTCGAGCGGCCAGGGAGGCAGCAGCGACGCGCAGAGCCTGGTGGTGAACGTCACCGTCCCCGGCAACGACAATACGATTATGCCTGACGCAGCCAACTCCGTAGATATCAATATTCTCATTCCCCAGACGAGCCTACCCAAAAACGGGCCAACCATGTTTGTCGACGTAGAGGCGCCGTTGGGCAACGTCGCGGTCAGCGGGCTGCAAGGAGTGCTGCATATTCGTAGCGGCACCGGCAATATCGTAGTCAAAAACGCCATCCTGGCCGGTGGATCGGATATTGAAACCGGCGAGGGCAATATCACCTTCGGCGGCAGGTTGGCTGTACCCCCGCCAGGTACCTCCCCACCGGCAGATGGAACATTTCAATTCACCTTGCACTGCGAGAAGGGTGATATTGACGCAACGCTACCGGCGGACCTCAACCTTACGCTTGATACGTATACAAACGTCGGTACTATCAAAAGCGAATTTGGGACCCGGATCGACAGCAAAGGTGATGGTGGTTCAGTTGACTATCGGGGGCCACTCAACCCTAACGCAGCCTTGCAACCGGGAAAGCTCGCGATCAATACCAGTGTAGGTAAAATCGTTATTCATAAACAGCAGAGTTTAGTGTGATGATAGTACTACACTTTTACTCCATTTATTGTCTCTCCGCCTCTTGTAACTCGCAGTGTGCTACAGTATAATTGCATGGAAAGTCTGGTATGGCACGGTACGATGCGGTGCCTCTGGCCAGCAGTGGCATAATACTCAGCGAAATTTTAGCTCCTTACTACGTTTATCATTACCAGGGGGCTTGCGAGCAGGAGCGGTATCTTTGTAAGCTGTGGCAGCATGGCATTGCAGAGGTATCCAAGAAGTAGAGAGAAAGGAGGAGCCGTATCAGCCCGGCACTGTATACCGGTATGGCATATACGGCTATTCTCATATGGACGCGGTGAACAGTCAGACCCTGGGCACCATCAGGTTTCTAACCGGGCCAATGGCAGGGACCACCTTTCCCATTACGAAACCCATTATTACTCTCGGACGAGAACAGGGGAATGATATTGTTATTTCTGATCCATCCGTCTCACGCCAGCATGCACAGATTGCCTGGAATATGGGATCGTGGAGCATCAGGAAGGTAGCGGCACAAAACAGCGTAACGGTAAATCAGCGCGAAGTGCAGCAATCGCCACTGAGCGATCACGACACCATCGGGCTGGGGACAGGCACGACCTTTCTGCTTGAAAGCAGTCCTGTAGCGGGGCAGCGGCCAGCTGCTTCTGCGCCCGGTGCAGCAGCTCCATATCCACAACAGTCGAACTACCCACAGCAGCCCGGCTTGCTGCAGAGGTCGAACTTTCCGCAGCAGCCAGGATATTCGCAGCAGGCAGCGGGAGGATGGGGGCCAGGTGCAGCCCAGCCGCAGCAGGAGCACATGGCAACGGTGGCCGCGTCGCCACCGATGGTGCCGAGCACCCCGACGGGGACCGATCGCGCCATTTTCGCCGATGGCAAAGCCAGTGCGGGTCCTGGCGCGCCGACCCTTGAAGTTAGTACGAACACCCATGCCGACAGGCACAGCTATCCGCTCAATCAGCAGGCGATCGACATTGGGCGCGACCCATCCAACACCATCGTGATCAACCGTCCGACCGTCTCCGCCTTTCATGCGCAGATTGTGCGAGAGGGTGGGCAACTCGTCTTTGTGCACCCGCATCCCAAGCGTGGGAGAACGCTGAATGGTATCGACTACCAGGGGCGATCTTATCGCGGTGACGAACAATTCCGCCACGTGCTGAGGCGCGGAGACGTGCTGCGTATCAGCGACGAAAACGGTACCTTTGTCACACTGACCTATAACGATGGATCTGGAGCGCCGCAGGACGCTCTGCCGGAGATTCGGCCTATTCCCCTAGGGGCTCCTGTTATCACGATTGGGCGCCTGCGTGGCAACGGTGTGGTGCTTGATCATCCGCAGGTTTCCGGTAACCATGCCCGCCTTGAGCAGATGCAGGGAGGGTATCGCATCGTGGACCTGGGCAGCACCAATCACGTCTTCGTCAACGGGCAGCGCGTGAACAACCGCATGCTACAGCCTGGCGATGAAATCCGCATTGGTCCTTTTAAGCTGACCTATACCGGCACGCAGCTCACTCAGCACGATGAAAGCGGTGGTATCCGCATTGATGCCCTGCACGTCACCAAGCGTGGCAACCAGCAGGTGATCCTGCTCAATGATCTTTCTTTCGCCATTCCGCCGCGCAAATTCGTCGCCCTGGTGGGTGGTTCTGGCGCCGGTAAATCCACGTTGATGGATGCGCTGAACGGGCAGCGTCCGGCTCAGCAAGGAACGATTCTCTACAACGGGCAAGACTATTACAAACATCTCGCGGCCTTCAGCGCTCAGCTCGGCTATGTGCCACAGGATGACATCATTCACCGTGAGCTGACCGTCGAGCGCGCGCTGTACTACGCCGCCAAGCTGCGCCTGCCCGACGACTTCACCAGGGAGCAGATCAAGCAGCGCATTGAAGAAGTGCTGGAAGATGTGGAGATGAAACGGCAGCGGCACCTGCTGGTCAACAAGCTCTCGGGTGGACAGCGCAAACGTGTCTCGATCGCTTTGGAACTGCTGGCCAACCCCAACGTCTTCTTCCTGGACGAGCCGACATCGGGCCTGGATCCAGGCCTGGACCGCAAAATGATGATGTTGATGCGTAAGCTGGCCGACAAGGGGCGCACCATCATCCTGGTCACACACGCCACCAATAACATCAATGCTTGCGACTATGTCTGTTTCCTGGCGCGTGGTGGGCACCTGGCCTACTTTGGGCCGCCCAACGAAGCCAAGGAATATTTCGGCAAGACCGACTTCGCCGAAATCTACAGTTCGCTGGAGCCCACTGACGACAACCCCAACGTTCCCGCTGAGGCCGGGGCGCGCTTCCGGCAGTCGCAGGAGTTCCAGCGCTATGTGCTGGAACCGATCAGCCAGGGGCAGTCCAATCAAAACGCGCAGATGCAGGCAACGGCAGCCGCGGTCAAGCCACCCAAGCGTGGAAACCCCTGGAAGCAGTTCCGCATTCTCTCGTCGCGTTACCTGGAGCTGCTCAAGAACGACTCGGTCAACCTGGCCATTCTGCTCTTGCAGGCTCCGGTTATCGCAGTGCTTTTGCTATTCATGCTTCAGCCCAATTTTTTCATTACAACCAGCATTGTAGCCTGTCCAGCCCATCCTGAGCTTCCGTTCCCCGCAGCCAAGGAGAACACGTTGGACTGCCAGCGTTATATAGATGCCTTAAATACCTCTCAGGGAGAGCAATTTGTGGCCTCAAAGGGGCTAACGAAACAGGAGGCGCTAGATTCCTTGACCAGGGTTGGGTCAGGTGCGGACGCGCAGAAAATTCTCTTCATCATGTCCTTTGCAGCCGTGCTCTTTGGCTGTATTAATGGTTCACGTGAGATTGTCAAAGAGGCCGCCATCTATAAACGAGAGCGCGCTGTGAACCTGGGTATTCTACCCTACATGTTCTCCAAGTTCATCGTACTGGGCACGCTCTGCCTGCTGCAGAGTTTGATCCTGGTTGCAGTCGTCATGTGGAGATCGCCCATTACAACGAGTGTCTTCTTGCCGCCGTTTGCAGAGATTTATATCACCATGGCGCTGACCTCGCTGGCCGGTTTGATGGTTGGTCTGACCATTTCGGCCATTGTACCCAACAACGACCGTG
>JAFMRP010000929.1 GCA_017354095.1 Ktedonobacteraceae bacterium | reverse complement strand
GGCACGGCAGCCACAATGGCTGCGCGTTCTTCTGGGGACAAGCGGTCGAGCAAGCTGGTGAGCCGCTCCACACGCGCGGCTCGGCGGGCTTCGATGACCTGTGCTCCACGTGGAGTAAGTTGGACCAGCACCGCACGGGCATCGCGGGGATCTGCTCGACGTTCGAGCAATCCGTCGTCTTCGAGCCGCCTCACCATTTGCGTGATCGCTGGTTGCGTCATTTGTTCGGTTGCCGTCAACTCGTTCAGCCTCATGGGACCTTTGCGAGAGAGCGTATGCAACACCGACAGTGTGGTGAAACTCAGTCGTTCCACCGAGGGTAATCGAATGAAGATCGTCGTGAATTCTTCAATAATGGTCGTCAAGTCTTTGACGTTCAGGTCAGAATCAGGAAAATGATCTGTCATGTGCCAATTATATCACAATTTTATATAAATTTTCTATTTTTCTCCCTTTTCATATGTACCAGATCTTGTTATCTCTTTATTCGCTCGCCGTCGAGGTCAAAAATTTTTGTGGTCTTGATCATGTGGTATGCTGTGGGAAAAAGGAGGGGCGCGTATGGAGAGGATCACGGACCTGCTGCGGCAGCTGGTGGCTATCGATTCCGTCAATCCCGACCTGGTGCCGGGCGCGGCTGGCGAGCGAGCTATCGCGGAATTTGTCGCGCGCTGGCTGGAGGACGTGGGCGTGGAGGTGGCCTGGGATGAGCCAGTGCCGGGCCGGCCAAGCGTAGTTGGTATTGTGCGTGGCAGTGGTGGCGGACGCTCTTTGCTTTTGAATGCCCATATGGATACGGTGGGGGTCGCGGGCATGGAGCGGCCACATGAGCCACGCGTTGAGGGGAGGCGGTTATATGGACGCGGGGCCTACGATATGAAAGGCGGGCTGGCGGCGATTATGATCGCGGTGGCCGAAGCCAGAAAGCTGTCGCTGCGCGGCGATGTGATTCTAACGGCGGTGGCCGACGAAGAGTACGCCAGCCTTGGTTCACAATCTGTGTTGAAGCAGTGGCGCGCCGATGCCGCGATTGTGACCGAGCCGACTTCGCTGCGGCTCTGCGTGGCGCATAAAGGATTTATCTGGCTGGATGTGGTGACGCAGGGACGCGCCGCGCATGGCTCACGCTATGACCTCGGGCGCGACGCGATAGTCATGATGGGCCAGGTGCTGGTAGGACTTGGCGAACTGGATCGCTCGCTGCGCGCTGCCCCTTCACATCGCCTGCTGGGCAGCGGCTCTCTCCACGCGTCGCTGATTGAGGGAGGCCAGGAACTTTCCAGCTATCCAGCCCGCTGCGCGCTAGGCGTAGAGCGGCGTACCATTCCTGGCGAAACGCAGCAGCAGGTCGAGGCGGAAGTTGAAGCAATTCTGGAAAGGTGTAAAGCCGCTGATCCCTCCTTTGAGGCCGCGCTAAAGACCACACTGGTGCGCGAGCCGTTTGAGGTGCCAGAGGAGGCTCCGATTGTGCAGACGCTGCTTCGCCAGGCGAGCGCAAAGCTGGCCGATACGCCTCAGATATATGGCGATACGCCCTGGATGGACGCGGCGCTCTTCGCGGCGGCGGGAATTCCTACGGTTGTTTTCGGTCCCGGCGGGGCTGGCGCGCACGCGGTAGTGGAGTGGGCCGACCTGGAGCAGGTGCAGCGCTGCAGCGAGATCCTGCTGGCGACGTTAGAGGAGTTTTGCGCTTGATTAGCAGATAGTTAGAGAGGAAAAAACGGACGTATGACAACCAGTGCCTCTCAGGTACAACGACTGTACCTGATACATGTAGCGACGAGCCCATCGGTTCCTTGCTATCTCGTTCAGACCAGCGATGGTAAAAATGTTCTGATCGATAGTGGTTTTCCCGAAGGTTTTCCGCAGGGATTTCAACGTTCACCTAATTTGCCGCCGCCGCAACTGAGGAAAAATGTGGTAGAGCAGCTGGCGGAGCTTGGTCTGCAGCCGGACGATATCGATCTGCTGATCTGCACGCATTTCGACGTTGATCATGCCGGCAGACATGACCAGTTTCCCCGGGCGGAGCACGTGGTACAGCGCGCACACTACGAACTGGCTCGCGGTGGGCACCCGCGCTTCGCAGGCATTCGCGCGCATTGGGATGATCCAGCACTGCGCTACCGGCTTGTCGATGGTGATACCGAGCTGCTGGCCGGGCTGGAATTGATCGAAACCAGCGGACATACGCCCGGACACCAGGCGGTGCTGGTGCGCCTGCCCCAGACGGGCCCGGTGCTGCTCACCATCGACTCTGTACCCTTCGAGAGGGTATTTACGCCTGAGCGCGAGAAGGGGCCATTCGATGACAACCTGGAACAGCTGCGTGCCAGCACCCGCAAGCTGCTTGACCTGGTAGAGCGCGAGCGGGTGGCCCTGGTCGTCTTTGGGCACGATGCTGAGCAATGGAAGACGTTAAAGAAGGCTCCCGAGCATTATAGCTGATAGTTTTCCATCGAGTCTTCTCCCCGCCGGGCATTTTCGCTGATATCGCCATCCTGGAAAAGGACGCTCTGGGCCGCGACGCGCCATTTCGGGGTGCGGCGCAGGAGGAGGGATATTAGCTGGCGAAATCTTCGGTCAGCCAGAGGCTGTTATTGGCATCGACATAGATGCTGATACCGATGCGGTGGAAACTGCTGCTCAGCAAATTTTTGCGATGTCCATCGTTGGGGGGCTGCTCCCCCATCATATCTTTATGCAGCGTCGAAACCATGCTCCACTGGCTGCTGCTGGTGGCCTGGACGGGACCTCCTGTGCCGATATTTTCGCCGCAGGAGGTCCAGTTCACCCCTTGATTGCTAATGCGCGTGCCCAGCGCCGGCTCGCCCGAGCATTGATGGCTGAGCCCGCAGCCTCCGGCCATGACCAGGTTATGCTGATAGCCGCTTTTTTGCAGGCGTGGCTCCCAGGCGTAAGCGGGCAGGCCGTTCGCGGCGCGGTCCTGGTTGATGGTCTGTAGCAGCTGCTGCTCAAGCGCTGACGGCTGACCGGTTGTTGTCGAGCCGCCACCGCCGCCGTTGGTGCCGCCACTGCTCCCTCCGTTTGAGCCATTGCCGCCCGCAGGTTTTGGTGTGGGGGTTGGGGGGCGAGGAGTGGGGGTT
>JAFMRP010000928.1 GCA_017354095.1 Ktedonobacteraceae bacterium | reverse complement strand
ACGACTATGCCCAGATCTCCCAGCCAACCTGTGCCCGGACTCTGCCCCAGGCGCAGGGCCAGGAACCCCACCAGCAGGCAAAGCGGGCCTCGCGCCAGGAGCGCCCAGAGCAGATGCAGGACGGCACTACCGCGTCGCGCCATCGTTGGCGCGGTGGTCAGTTCGCCCAGGAGTTCCTTGAGGTTGGTCTGCACGCCTGGATCGTCCAGGTTGCGAATCGCCGTTACAATGCTGCTATAGCCGATCCGAATGGCTGACAGATAGGTGGCTACAAGCGTTGTCAGAAAGCCAAGGCAGATCACGGTCAGCACGCTTTGCCAGCTGACCCAGAGATGAAGTGGTACATCCGCAGATCTGAAGCTCAGGGAAGGTAAGTTGGAGAAGGTGAGTAATTCAAGCTCCAGGATGCCCATACCAAGAAGCACCCCGGGAACGGCAGCCAGCACGCTATAGCCGCAGCATTCGATCAGCAGAGTCTGGGTCAGGTGATGGCGCTGCAGACCGATTGCCCGCGCGATGCCCAGTTCCACCCGCCGATCTGCCGCGAGGAACAGGCACAACAATACCAGCAGTAATATGCCAGCGCTGGCCAGCAAGCCTGTAAAAACGGGCAGCAGCAGGTTAAATTGCCGCGCGGCTGACGATTCCAGGAAATCACTTTTCCCGGCTACTGGATTCCAGCGAGCCTCCTCAGTTCGTCCGGGTTTGAGTGGGTGAATAGTTGTATTCTCAAAGTGGGTGGGAGTAGCGGCATGGGTATCAGTTGGCGTGTGAAAGAGCTGCTCTAAGAAGGCGAGAACGGCCTGGCTGTTCCCCGGGCCAGCATTTTTGATACAGATGGTGTTTGGGGGCAGAGATTGATGGGCTGATTGCAGGTTCCATTGCTGGAGCGTTGCCAGGGGGAGGATGATTTCTGGATAGGACGCATCGACAGCGAGTTCGCCACCAGTCACCACTGGATCGTTCGAGAGAATAGCCCGTACCGTTACATCGAGCGTTGTATTTTGCTCGCCGGGAGTAATCTGTAGCTGATCACCCGGTTTGATATCCAATGACGTGGCGGCTGAATGACTCAGCAACACTTCGTTGGGATGCAGATCTGTGATGGACACAGGATGCCCCTCGCTGTCTCTCAGCGTACCATAGACCCGGTCAAAGTCAGGCGGTACCGCCAGGAGATACTGATTGGTCTGAGTAATGCCGGTCCGTTGTATATGCAATTTCGCCGCAAGAGGATTGAAATAGACCGCCGTGGCTGCCTGTACCGCTGCTTGCTGTCGAATTTGCGTGAGGGCGCTCTGCACCTGATCTTGCGTAAAGGGGCCGGTGACAGACTCGTCGAGATCGCCAACTTTGGTCAGACGATCAGCCACGATGGAGTGAGAGAAGCTATCCTGCAATCCAAATGAGGTGGTAAGAAAAGCAGAAAAGAACACCAGGCCGCAGAGCATGATAAGCGTCTGCGCGCGATGACGCAGGATATTGCGTATCCCCATTCGCCACAGCAGCGGATTAGTGATGCTCAGGCCCACAAGAACCAGCAGGGCACCTCCTACCAGAATGGCAAGCAGCAGGGCCTGTGTGGTTGGGGTGAAGCCAGCAAGGGTCATACTCATCGTTGCGCTCCTCTCTCCTCGAATGTGCCAATGCTTGTTTGCGTCTTAACAGGGGTGTCTTCTCGAATCAGGCCATCAGCCATAGTAATCATCCGGCTGGCCTGGTGAGCGATATCGAGCGAGTGTGTAACCCAGACAAAAGTCAGGTCCAATTCACGATTGAGGGTGAGCATCAAATCGATAATTTCCTGGCTGGTTATGCTGTCAAGCGCACCTGTAGGTTCATCTGCCCACACAATCGAGGGAGTTGTTGCCAGTGCCCGCGCGATGGCGAAACGTTGGCGCTGACCGCCGCTCATCTCCGCCGGACGATGGCTGGCCCAGTCGAGCAGGCCAACCTGCTCAATGCTTGCCAGCGCGCGTGCGCGTGCCTCTCTGGAAGAGACGCCGCTGACCAGCAGGGGCAGTTCCACATTCTCCAATCCTGTGAGCACTGGAAGCAGGTTATAGGTCTGAAAAACAAAGCCCATCTCGCGGGCGCGGAAAAGGGTGAGCTGGCGATCTGACAGGTCGCGGATATCCTGGTTGGCAATCCTGATAGTCCCCTGAGTGACCTGATCCAATCCGCTCAGACAATTGAGCAGCGTGGTCTTGCCGCAGCCACTCGGTCCCATAATGGCGACCACTTCTTTGCGGTGGATGCGCAGCGTCACCCCCTGTAAAGCCTTTACCTTGCCTGTGTCGTAGTGCTTGTGAATATCGATCGCTTCGATGACGACATCTTCCTGCCCTCTGTCGCTGGATCTCTCCGTTTCCATTTCCATGTCTGAATACCTCTTCATGAGAATCTTTGTTTGCGGCTATTGCATGCCTTGAGTCACAAGTGTAGCCAGCAGCCAGAGAGAAAGCTATCGAGAAACTCTGCGTTTTTCTCTCGTCAAAGTGGGAAGCAAGCCAGTGCAGAGAGATGTAGTGGGCAGGTGCAGGAACGTGCACGTATGTTTGCTGGAATTGACGTGGTGTCTGGAAGCGGCCCATGCTATACTTGGGCAGAGTTTCTGAAACACTGCCTGGGAGGCGAACCTTGCAGGCACGAAGGAAGAGCGAGGAACATAATGACACATATGCTTTTTCATCTTTTCAGGAAAAAAGAGGGAAAGAAGCTGGAGCAACAGGATCAGCAGGCAAGGTCGCTGGACTGGTTTCTCTTCTTCTGGCTCGGTTTCATCTATGTACAATATATGCTTCCGCGTATGGCAACACTGTTGCAAGCAGATGATACAAGTCTTTCATCTGTTCCGTCCCTTGAAAATTTTTTCCCAAAAGATATCAGAAGCGCCGTCATCCTTGCTCTTGTTGTTTTTACACTCTTGATGGCGTTTCATAGTGGTCTGCACTGGTTCGCTCTGTTGAGGAATATCAAGCAGCGCTCTCTGTGGTTCTATTTCCCGCTCCAGATCACGTGTATCTGGCTTATTTATCTCATGACCGATGGGGGGAAGGGATCTGGTGATGTCCTTCTGGGATTGTGTCTCATGCTGGCTATTGAGGC
>JAFMRP010000927.1 GCA_017354095.1 Ktedonobacteraceae bacterium | reverse complement strand
CTTCGATGACGGCTTAATAGGGATAGGCTGACTGGGTGGTGTTTCGCTCTTCGTCTTCGTCAAGGAACGGGGCAGCGTGATGATATGTGGCAGGAGAATATCGGCCAGCGTTTCTATTGCCAGCCGGCTCGCTTCAAGACCGCCGGCAGCCTTGCCCTGAGGTCCACGTAAGCCGTCGGCGACCGCGAACAGGCTGAAAGGGCGCGGTGGAAGCATAGTCACACATAATCCCTGCACGACCAGCAGCACGTCCTCGTTGTCCTCGGCCTGTTCCCCTTCATCGCTGAGATAACCTACCTGGCAGGTATCATTGATCATTGGCGATGTCTCGTCCAGGTTATGCCCACAGTGACGACAGAAGCGCGAGGTTGGACGATTTTCACCTCCACACTGGCTGCATGGATTTTCAGGAATGATCGTGCGCACGATCACATTGGCGGTGTTCGTGGTTGTTAGCGTGCTCGTGATCGTCGGCGCAGACCAGATGTCCTCTCCAGACAGTGCGTCAGCCAGCGCGTCCGCGAATGCTTTCCCGGACGAAAAGCGCTTGTTGGGATCAATATCCATCGCTCGCTCGATCACTGCGTCCACCGCTGGGGGCAGGGCGGAATTCAACTGGCTGGGTGGTGGTAGCGTGGCATCCTGATTGCGAATAACGGCCTGGAATGGCAGCAGCCCGGTGAACATCTGGTAAGCTACAACACCCATTGCATAGATATCGCTCGCCGGTTGTGCCTGGCCCATCTCCTGCTCCGGTGCGATGTAGTGCTCGGTTCCCAGCGCCCAGCCGCGCTGTGTCAGGGGCTTCTCATGCTGCATCGCCCGCGCGATCCCAAAATCTGTGACCACCAGGCGCCCGTCGTCCTGGTGGATCAGCAGGTTAGATGGCTTAATGTCCCGGTGGACAATTTGTTGTGGATGCATATGAAATACATCAACGGCGGTGGCCAGATCGTTCAGGTAGGCCTGAGCTTGTGGGGTTGGCAGTGGCGCCTCGGCTTTTAATAGGGTCTTCAGCGATCCTCCCGTAATCAGTGGCATAATCAGGTACAGCAGATGACCATCCTGTCCAAAATTAAGCACTGGCACGATATTTTTATGCCGCAATTGATGCGCGTAGCGTGCCTCGCGCCGAAATCGCTCCACGGCCGTCGCTATATCAATCGAACTGTTACCCAGAGAAAGCACTTTGAGGGCTACCTGCTGCATCTCAAACGTATCGCTGACCCGGTAAACCGTCCCCATCCCACCAATACCTATCAACGTTTCAATACGGTAACGCCCCGCTATCACCGATTCAGGCAATATGCACTGGCAGAAAGGATTGGTACACTGTAGACTGCCAGCAGGGTAATCCATCTGGCAACGAGGATTCAGACAGCGTGGCATAGTTTTCTCGCTTCTCAACCGAAATTTTTAGGACCAAGAATAAGTGCAATTCAGTGTAAAATAATACACCATGCCTGTCAAATTCCCTCCCCGTCCGCTGCGCTCTCCCTGACCTTCGTTTGACAAAATTACAGTTTGCCTCATCGCCCAAAGAACGATATAATCTGTTAGGTGATGGAAAGGGAAGTCTCCCCAACTTGCCACACATACATTGATAGACGCAATCAATTAAGGATAAATACGACACTATGCTACAAAGCTTACCACTCATACTATTTATCGTCATGACAGAGGTCTCGGTCGGCTCGGTGGCCGTGCTGGTCTTCCTCGATTGGCGTAACGAGGTGAAACTCGGGTTCCTCAGATCCTACGCCCTTATCTACCTGGGCCTGGTCGGCCTCACCTACCTGTTTCAACAGTCCTTTGCGTCGTCCGACCTGCTCAATACCTACACCCACCTCGATCACGCCTGGACCGGCTATCAATCTCTGCCTCTGCTCCTTTTCTTTCTGCTCTTGATCCCTTATAGCCTCTTTCTCATCCTTGATCGCAATGCCGGCATCGACGGCAAGGAGCGCGCCGAGAAGGCCAGAGCGGAAGGACAGGAAGTTCGCACTCCCGTCCTGCGTATCCTGCGCCTCATCAGCGGCGTTGCGACGGTGTTGGCCGCTCTGGCGACGCTCTTTGTGATGGCCATGATCTTTCACAATCTGGTCGGCGGTGCTCTCGGTGGCATAGCTACGGTGCTGGGCTTCTTCGCGGCTGCCTTCGCGCTAGGAGGCGTTATGACTGCCATGTGGCTGGGTCACTGGTATCTGGTGACGCCCGCGCTCTCGGAAAAGCCGCTCCTTTTCTCTACAACGATTGTGCTGCTAGCGATTGTTGCGCAGATCATCTTTGCACTCGTCGCTGGTCCGGTGAGCTCCCCGGCCACCTCTTCTACTCCCTCCTCATCGGCGATCACAACCTCGACGCCCGCGCCAACTCCCTCGCCCGCTCAGGTCAAACCTAAAGGTGCCCCTGTGGTGACCCCTCTGAGCGTTAACACTATCGGCTTGATACGTATCCTGGTTAGCTTCATTATGCCCCTTGTGCTGGGTGCACTGGCCTGGAAACTGGTACGCGATCGCTCGTTCCAATCCGCGACCGGTATGCTCTATCTGGTGGTCGTTTTAACCCTGGCTGGTGAGTCCATGGCCCGTGGACTATTCCTGGCCGGCCTCTAATATCAGACGGAGCCGCCGATTGGCGGCTCCGCTCGCTTTGTGCCTTTCTCACCCCTAACTTTAGTCTGCCTGACCTCCCTGTGCGCGTGCCTTCTCGCGCTCCTTCAGATCACGCCGCAGAATCTTGCCTGATGCCGTTTTGGGGATGGCCTCCAGGAACTCTATCAGGTGAATGCGTTTATATCCCGCCAGCTTGCCATTCGCGAAGTTGATGATCTCTTCCGCCGTCACCTCATGACCCTTGCGTATCACCACAAACCCCTTGATCAACTCACCTGCCTCTTCATCAGGCACGCCTATTACCGCCGAGTCCATTACTGACGGATGCTCCATCAAGAGCGATTCGATCTCCGCCGGAGCAACGCCAAAGCCCTTGTATTTGATCATCTCCTTCTTACGGTCCACAATGTATGTGTACCCTTCCGCATCCACATGCCCGATATCACCACTATAGAACCAGCCGTCTCGTAGCACACTTGCGCTCTCCTCCGGT
>JAFMRP010000926.1 GCA_017354095.1 Ktedonobacteraceae bacterium | reverse complement strand
TTTCGTCATAAGCTCACCCCCCTCTTCCTACCGACCGGTCGTTCGCCTATAGTATAGCACAGGGAGAAGTGGATGTCGAGTGAGCAATAAAACGCTAAGGGAGAGGGATGCCCAGGCGGCGCAGGCGTTTTACGCGTTCGGCATAATCATCGATAGTGGTACCGTTGCGTTGATTGCGGGGAGGAGCATAGGCGCGGGTATCGTGCATGAACCGGTACACTTCGCGGGGGACGTGTGCGGTACCGAGCGCCTGGCGCACCTGTGTTGAGGAGACGGCGCGGTAGGCAGTACTGAACGGCAACGGGTGGACGTAGCGGGCGAAGCACTGGTTTTGTGGCTGCTGAAGCAGAGTCTCCAGTGCGGCTGGCCCGGAGCTGCCGCGGGGGGCAACCAGCAGCTCGGCCAGGCGAAACAGCTCGCTTAGCGAGGCATCGCGGTCGTGATAGTAGCGCGGGTCAAAGATCTGCACAATTTTATCATAGCCTATCAGAAAGAAGATGCGTTGTACCGTGGGAAAAGAGCGCCGTATACCCTCGGCCTGTTCAACATAGAGGCCGCGATTGGTAAGCAGGATACCGGTCCGGGGCAGATAGCGATTGAGCAGCAGGCGCAGCAGCGCAACGCGATCAAGCAGCAGGGGACGCTCGACCGCCTCTTTATCGACTGTCAGCTTGCTAAAAGCAGCGTAGAGACGCCAGTTCTGGGAATCCTGCATGCGGATGAAACGGCGCGCCTGTTTGAGCAGTGCCAGGTGGGCATTGGTTGGCGGATTAAATGAAGCTGGAAACACGATGATATTGCCCTGAGGCAGCGGGGAACCGGGCACCATCAGTGCGCCGGGTTCGGTCTCCGGGTGCAGCTGGTTGATCATGGTCTGGATGCGGCGCAGGCGCCGCAGGCTATATTTAGGAAGATACAGGCTACTCATAACATTCTTATTGTAATGCTATTGGTATAGCGCCTTCCACCTTGCCATCTCAAGAAGATCTACTTGCTGTAGCCGAGCTGGCGGGCGCGTTCAAAGGCCTGCTGAGCTTCTTCGGCGCGACCAAGGTGTGTCAGGATATCGCCCCGGTTATGGTGGAAAGCGCCGATTTTTGGTTGCAGCTGAATGGCCTTTTCATAGGCGGCCAGCGCCTCTTCATAGCGCTGGAAGTCTGAGAGCACATTGCCTTTACCATTATAGGCCGCCGCCAGCTGTGGATTCAGGCGAATCGCCTTATTGTAGGCCACCAATGCCTCATCGCTGCGCTCCAGTTCATAAAAGGCGTTACCGAGGCCATAGTAGGGGAAGGCAGCCTGCGGATTGAGCTTGATGGAGCGCCTGAAAGCGGCCAGCGCCTCGTCGTAGTGTCGCAAGTGTAACAACACCCAGGCGCGGCCCTCATGAGAGGAGGGAACATCCGACTTTAGCTCGATCGACTGTTCGTAGGCGGTCAGAGCCTCGTCATAGCGCTTCAGGCGATAGAGTGCATCGGCCTTATATTCATAGTTGCGATCGAGTTCAGGAGCAAGCAGCACAGCCTGTTCAAAGCAATAGAGCGCCTCAGTATAGCGAGCCAGGTGATAGAGCGTTTTGCCTTTACCTGTATGGGCAGAAACGTTGCGGGCATCGAGGCTGATGGCTTTTTCAAAGGGTGCCAGAGCCTCATCATAGCGTCCGGCATGCCACAGCGCCCAGCCCTTTCCCTCGCAGGCAGCCACGCTATCGGGCTCTATGCTCAACGCCTGATCATAGGCCGCGATAGAATCATCGTAGCGGCCCACATAGTAGAGTGTATTGCCTTTGCCCACATAGGCATCCACAAGGGCCGAATCCAGGTCGATAGCGCGTTCAAAGGCCTGTAGAGCCTCGTCGTAGCGATTGTTCTCGTAGAGCACATTGCCCTTGCCATGATAGGCGGAAGCGTAGTTGGGATTCAGATTGATCGCCTGCTCATAGGCTGAAAGGGCCTCTTCAATGCGTCCCAGGCAATACAGAGCCGCGCCTTTGCCCTCGTAAGCATCGGCAAAGCGGGGATCGTGTTTGGTGGCACGCTCAAAGGCCTGCAGTGCTTCCCGATAGCGCCGGTTGTTGAACAGGGCATAGCCTTCCTCCAGCCATTGTTCTTTGTCTCTGACCAGGGGGCCGGAGGGTACAGAGAGCAGAGCAGTGATGAAGGCATTGATATCCGGGAAGCGTTCATCGCGCTTCTTAGCGAGTGCGCGCAGCAGAGCGCCTTCCATATGTGTTGGAATGTCGGGATTAAACTGACTGGGGGGTGGTGGTAGTTCGGATTGATGCTTCATGCCCAGCGTCAGCGCGTGATTGGAGAGGAAAGGCGGGCGACCGGCCAGCAGTTCATAGGCGATGCAGGCCAGAGAATACTGGTCGCTGCGGCGACTGGCGATGCCATCGAACTGTTCGGGAGCCATATAGAGCGGCGAGCCAATCACGTTAGCATAGCTGGTCTGTGTCGTTTCCAGAAAGACCGCGATACCAAAGTCGGCAATCATCGCCTCATCTCTGGCATTGAAGAGAATATTTTCGGGCTTCAGATCGCGGTGGACGATATTTTTCTCATGCACAAACTGCAGCGCCTGTCCTACTTCGGTCAGCACACGCAGCACCTCGTCTACCGGCAGCAGATCGGGGCGCGCGCTCCTGATGCGTTCGCGCAGGGAGCCATTTTCCGCGAATTCGGCAACCAGATAAGGGAAGCCCTCATCGTCTATACCCACATCGTAGATAGGTAGAATATGTAGATGTTTGAGCAATTCCAGGAACTGAGCCTCCTGCAGGAAGCTTTCGCGCTCCTCGGACGATGCCAGATGGGTAGAGTGCAGTAGTTTGATGGCAACCAGGCGATGAGTAAGATAGAGGTGAGCGCCTTTGTAAACGCGGCCAAAGGCGCCACCATTGAGAAGTGCATCGATGCGATAGTTGCCGATTTGTTTGCCGATGTACCTGTCTTCGCCGTCCATGTTGCTTCCTTTTCGCGGTGAGTTTTTCTGCCCTGAGATGCAGGCAAAAGGGGCGAATACAACTATATCAAACGTTCGATGCCGTTGTCAATCAGATAGTGTACAAATCACAATTATTGAGCTCTCCATAGTAAAGACGAGAGGAAGGG
>JAFMRP010000925.1 GCA_017354095.1 Ktedonobacteraceae bacterium | reverse complement strand
GGTGGCGAAGCGAACATGTCTATTCCATAGTGTCGCTTTTTGGGGATGTGGGACGCCGTCCCGCACCCTGTCGACCCCATGTCCTACGGCGGCGCAGCAGCAAATGGGCACAGATCGCGCTCAGCGCGACTACCAGCAAAACAACGCCACTGATAAGCCATACCAGAGACGGGCTGGGCGCGGTCGCGCTGCTCAGCTCAGATGCGTTGAGCACCTTGTCTGACAGCGCGTCATTCGGCGTGGGCAAGATGACGCTCGGATTAGGGCGTGGAGAACCGCTTGCCGTAAAGGCCGCGTAGGGATTGGGATATGATGGTGGTTCGGCCTCGACGCTCAGTTTTTTGCTCACGCTAGCCTGCCCGCTGCCGGTATCTACTGTCAATGCCAGTGTATAGCTGCCCGGAGCGCTGTAGGTATGCCTGACACTGACGCCGCTTCCCCGGCTGCTATCCCCGAAGTCCCAGCTATACTTGAGCTTTGTGCCCCTGTTATGCGGATCGAAAGCCGCCTTTGCATCAAAAGTAACGCTTTTGCCGGGCTGTAAGGGACCGATGCTGCTGATGGCCGCCAGCGGCTGACCGGCTGAGATCGTGCTGGCTGCGGTCGTGCCCGCTACATCTGGCTGGTGCAGCACCCAGGCTGTGAACATGGCGGGCAGCGCCAGGGCCAGGGTGAGCGCCTTCGATTGCCGCGAACTGCCGTTGGCGAAGGTGTTCATGAGCTGGAGGGTGTCTGTTCGCTGATCATAAGGGTATGAGCCGGGCGGGGCATTCCTTTCGTAATAGGTGGTATTGCCCGCGAAGGTCGCGCAGGGCAGACCCGCAAAGGTGAAAGGCATCTGATCACTGCTGCCTTTATCATCCTCTACAAAATGAACATATTGCTGGTGCCCGGCGGTAAAGATCGGCTGTGCCACGTCCTGCTTATCTCCGTGATAGGTGAGGCCCGCGTAGCCCAGTTCGCGCAACCTCTGAAAGACGATCGGCAGCCCCTGCCGCAGTAGATTATTGAAGCGCTGTATACGAGCTTTCTGATCCGGGCTCAATGGTTTGAGATCGGGATAAGCCCGGTTATTTTCTAGCGGCGATGTCCAGACCTCAAGCGGCATCAGGGGATACTTCATCTGCCCCAAATAACGCAGCGGATAGGCGATGCCATTCTGTTCCTCGTTGATCATGGCGACAATGTTGGAAAGATCGCCATTTACCGTATTATTCACATAGTCAAAGGAGCCGTAGAGTCCCTGCTCTTCCGCGTCGAAGATCACAAAGCGTATCGTGCGTGACGGATAGAGCTGGTGCTGGTGCCAGTAGACGGCCAGAGCTCGGGCGACGCCCAGTTCAATGGCGCAGCCGCTGGCGTCATCATAGGCCGATTGTGTGGAAACAGCCTCGCCATCATAGTGGCAGCCGATGATGACGACCTGTTCGGGATGTGTGGCTCCGGGTACGCTTACCTCGACATTATAAGCGGGCGAGGTCGCTGGACGATCAGCCCAGCCCTTAACCGGAAATTCGTACCGGCTCGCGCTGGCGCCGAAGTCGCGCAGATGATTCAGCATCTCCTGTGACCAGTAGTCGGCGAAGCCCCTGTGCCCGGTGGCGCTCGCGCTGTCGTAGCCTGCTTCCCTGCCCTGATAGCGCGTAACCATGCTGTTAAGCTGGTCATAGATATACTGCGGGTCAACAATAGGAAAATCGGAAGGATCATCTTGCAATACTGCCCTGTCAGCTCGTACCTGTTGCGCAGTGGTTCCGGTCAGAGCGATGATTGGTAGCAGAAGCCCGGACAGGAGAAGGAGAATCCAGCACCATCGTACAACGGTCTTTGCGCGCATACCCCTCTCTCCTTTCGCTCTGGTCTTCGACCTCATTTTTATAGTATACGCCGTATACGACTAAATGTCTCGTAATCAAAAATATACATTCATTAGTGCATATTCATCAATTAAAAATCCCATCAACCCGCCTCTGGAGCCGCTGTGCCGGGTGTGCCGGGTGTGTGCCGGGTCTGCAGCGGCCTCTGGAGCCGCTGTGCCGGGTGTGCCGGGTTTCTTACATCGATTTCCAAAAGAGCACTCTCGTCCTCTTGGCTTAGCGGATCCCCTCAACTCGCCTCTAGGGCCATTATGTCGGGTATGTCGGGTCTATGCCGGGTTCATATCGGGTTGAATCGGCCTGGGAAGCGGCCATGTCGGGTATGTCGGGTTTTTTACATCGATTCCCAAATTTTCCCCACCCGTCACCAGCCCTCGAACTCTTTCCCATTTTGCTCGCCGCTGCATAAACAGAAACAAATGACAATGGTATACAGACAGCGGATGAGCCCTATAGGCCGATCCTGACGTCTGCTGATCCGACTCAACCCCAGTGCAGTGACTCGCTGATGAGGTTTCACTATGTATCCTGGTAGACAAGCAACGAATGAAACCTCGTTGGCTGATCTCGTCACCTGCTGACCCACCCGAACCCCAATGCAGTGACTCGCTTCAGCGAGAGCCCGACAGGCCTCCCACCAGACCCTCTCAACCTGTCCTTGCCTCTTCTTTCCCCCAACCTCTCATATCCCCCATTCTTTTCACAAACGTCATCAGCGAGAGCCCGACAGGCTTCCCATCGGACCCTACCAACCTTCCCTCGCTACTCACCAACCCTCTCCCAAAATGTAGGGCCCTCCTTTGTGTGGGGGCCGGCCCGCTGCCAACCGATCCCGGGCCCTCTGCCACCCTTGTATCATCGGGCACCAAGAAAAAACCTCCCGGTTTGCGGTGAAGCCCAGAACAGGTTATGATGTTCACATAATAATTTCAATCTCAATAGTTCTCACAATTACCGTGTACGGCAAGGACTTATCCCTATGGAGACTTTCCCACCAACTATCTGGGCGCATCACCGCCTGGAATGGGGCCGGCGCACCCACATCATGGGCATCATCAACGTCACCCCGGACTCCTTCTCCGGTGATGGCCTGGTAACCGGAGCGGAGGACCAGGATGTGCTCACGCGGCAGGCCGTTGCCCGGGCCCGGCACGCCGTCGAGGAGGGAGCCACGCTGATCGACGTCGGCGGCGAATCCACGCGTCCCGGTTTTGCCCCACTGCCAGCGGAGCAGGAACT
>JAFMRP010000170.1 GCA_017354095.1 Ktedonobacteraceae bacterium | reverse complement strand
GTTTAAGTTCAAGGTGGTGCTGGAGAGCTTCCAGCGTGACACCACCATAGAGGCCGTTTGCCGCAAGTTCGATGTTCCCAGCTCAGTGATGAGCCGGTGGAGACAGGAATTCCAGCAGTATGGTCCCGCCGCTTTTGAAGGCAAACGTCGTGAGCAGGAAAAACCAGCTCCAGGAGAATCGCCAGAAGAACTGAAAAAGATGATCGGCGAGTTAGCCGTGCAGAACGAACTGCTAAAAAAATCCCGCGGACTGTTGGGCAACTGAGTACGCATCAGAAGGTGGAACTGGCACGCCAGATGTGTGCTTCCGGCAGTCCAATCAATAAAAGCCAGCTTGCCCGAACTCTGGGCATTGCTCGCAGCAGTCTTTATGTGCAGACCAAACGTTCCAAGAGGGATAAGGAGTTGGCTGTACATATTGAAGAGCTGCATGAACAAGATGATACGATGGGGCACCGCAAGCTCGCCGTGCTGCTTGGGACCGGGAAAAATCGCGTCAAGCGGGTGATGCACAAGTATGGGATTGCCGCCCGACGCAAACGCAAAAAGTATGTGTATCCAGGGAAAGCAGCACAGGTGGCTCCCAACTTGTTGAGAAAACCCGAGGCAGTAGAGGGCAGGGAGATTGTGTTCTCCGATATTCTGGAAGTGCGTCTGTGTGATGGCTCGCGCGTGAGAGGCTGCTTTGCTTTGCACAAGCAGACGCGTGCGATCCTAGGAATGGCTTTTGATTACCATATGCGAGCAGATTTGGTGATGGGCACTATCCAGACCATGACCTTTCAGGCACCAGGCGCAATCTTTCATAGTGATCAAGGCAAACAGTTCGGAGCTGAGCAAACTCGCCATTTGCTCCTGCAGAAAGGATTTGTCCTCTCTATGAGCCGGGCTGGGACGCCAACAGACAATCCCTATGCAGAGCGATTTGTTGGCACTTTTAAACTGGCAGTGGCTCAACGCTATCGTTATCACAGTCTGGGAGCCTTTCTCCACACTGCTGAAGCTTGGGTGAATTTTTACAATCACCAGCGTCCTCATGAAAGTTTAGGCAATCTTTCTCCTCAGCAATTTGCTGCGCAATCGGCTTTGGAGAAGGTTCCCGTGATTACCTTAATGTAGTGTCTATACAAACAGGTACTTTACACGTGTTGCAGGGGAAGTCAAGGCTCACGGTCACATTGTGGAGTGAACCCGTGAGGCCGGGTCTGACGCTCTTTTGAAACGTCATGCGCTCTTGAAGCGCACCACTCCCAATGAAAAAGGGTATACTGTCAGGTGGCCAACCTCGAAGGAGAGAAGACGACCAACAGTATACCGCCTTTGAGCGTGCATTTGAAACTGTACCCCGGTGTCTGGACGAACCACTCCCTGTCGCCTCGCTCCTTTCCTAAGGGATGCGAGAGCACGAAGAAGATACTGAACCCATCAGACACCCACCTTCGGGTTGCCGCAGAAAGGAGGACACCATCCCGATAGTTGTGGAGGGACAATGTATAAAGAAACAAGCAAAAGTACAAGGCTGCTTTTCTGTCTAGTACAACTGAGAGCATCAGAAAACGCAATGACTTCACTTCATTGGATCTCAGGGGAAAGCTTCTGGAAGGAGTTATGTTACACAGGAACGGAGGCTTCCGCCACCTCCTCCCGACCCAGCCTTTGCGAGCTGGTTGCTTTGCTCTCACTAGCCATCAAGATTCAGCTTTTAGCCAACGGGAATCTTGGGCAGACGAATGTCTTGCATCACTGCCCAGACAATAGTCAGGCAAGATGTTTCCGTCGTAAAGGCATCAATTTGATCGGTGCGTTGACAAACATTGCTAAATAAGCTTTCAATAGCATTGGTACTTCGGATGTAGCGGTGCATCACTGGTGGAAAGGCATAGAACGTTAAGAGATGCCCTTCATCTTCACAGAGGCTGCGGACCGCTTCGGGATAGCGTTTCTGATACTTGGCTTTGAAAGCGGCCAGATTCAGCAGGGCCTCTTCCTTCTTCTCTTGTTGCCAAATGCCTTTGAGGTCGGTCATGACTTCTTGTTGCTCTCGCTTGGGAATGGCACTCATGACATTGCGCTGTTTATGGACCAAACAGCGTTGACGCAGGGTGGTGGGAAAGAGATCAGCCACCGCAGAGAGCAGTCCTGCATCACCATCAGTAATGATCAGATCAATCTGGCCTACTCCCCGGCTCCGCAGTTCTTGCAGCAGAGCACTCCAGCCATCTTTACTCTCTTCGCTACTTGCTCGGAAAGTCAACACCTCCCGGCTCCCCTCCAGATCGACGCCCAATGCTGTTAGAATCATCGTGGCATCGCATTGGTCTCCATGACGTATGGTGAAACGGATGCCATCCAGATACATGATCCGGTAGTGGGAGAGGAGAGTGCGAGAGCGCCACGCTTCAAATTGCTCAGTTAAGCTCTGGTTGAGGCGACTCACAGCGCTGGCAGAAGGTGCGACTCCCATCAGTTTTTCAGCCACTTCTCCCACTTTATGGGTGCTGACTCCACTGACGAACATCTGGGTCAAGGCCTCAGCCACCTCTGGGGCATGGCGATTGTAGCGCTCGAAGACTTGCGTGTGAAAAGCTCCTTCTCGGTCGCGAGGCACTTTGAGATCCTCAATGCGTCCAGTAGGAGTCACCAAATCGCGCGTGTAGTGGCCGTTGCGATAGCCCCGGCGTGTGGGAGTACATTCTCCCCAGGACGCTCCGATGCACTCTTCCAATTCTTCACGCATCACCTGTTCGATTAAGACTTGCACCGCACTCACCGCCAGGCGACGCAGATGCAGGCGGAACTCTTCCTGTTCTGGCAAGATGCTTGGTGTGGACTCTGGAGTTGAGACCGAAGTTTGCGATGTGATAGGCTTTTTCTTGGATGCAGGCATAACATGCTCCTTTTCTTGAATTGAGCAAATTGTTCCAAAAGGAACTGTCTATGCCTGTAGTATCGTCTCAAAATCCCCCTTTGAAAAGCCTCTTCCTTACACAACTCGGCATGGTGGGGTCCCGACATAATTTCCCCGATAGATTCCGCTAAGGGCAGGCGAGCAGTGAGTTGGTTCTGACTTTTTCCGCTAAACCTGGGTCCCTGGCGCTTTCCTGCTTCTCTTTACATCGCTACCTTGCGGCTGGTGACACTTTACTTTTAGCCCTTCTACGGAAACGTAACTAAACATTGTCTGCAAGCCAGTCGAACCAGAAACTATCAGTGTATATCGTCACTGTAATGCTGCACATAACGTAGCGTAAACGTTGAACGTCTCCAAGCACTACCAGCTTCTAGCTACGATGACTTCTCAAGGACGTTCACGTCTCATGAGTACAAAGGCGATTACTGATCTGTAGCTCTACCCCTTGATGACAGGCATCTCCCAGGTGAGCAGCAACACGAGGCTTGAAGGCTCACTTCTTGACGTTTCCAACAGAGCGGTGTATGCTTCACAAGAGAGGTCAATTCCCTTCTCTCGTCGCAAATTGTAAGGAGGTTGTTCAAGAGCCATGGTTGAGCCTAAAGCATCTAAAAATGAGACTGCTTCTCTGCCATCCTCCCAATCTTCTTGCTTTTCTGATGCTCTCGAACGCAGACAAGCAGCAAGAGAACTCAGCAGGGTATTAGGATCCGATTTGCCTCCACGTTCCCTGTTTGAACGCTATCGCCCACCTGAGCACTGGTTTTTCAGACGGGATGATATAGGAGGAATTCATGGGATAGACCACGAAGCACGCGTCCTGATCTGGCAAGAATTGTTAGCGCGGTTGCTGATCAAAGACGGAATGCTTTTGGATCAGGAGGCATTACGCTGGGCTGCGGCCACCCATGATACGCAACGTCATGCCGATGGTGCCGACATAGAACATGGAGAAAGAGCTGCCGCCTGGGTGAAGCACCGATTGAGCCACTTGATCCCTGCTGGCACCCTCTCTTTGGTGGCTTATCTCAATACCTGGCATGTGCCACCTGACCAATTTGCTCCCTCACCCCCTCCTGAACTCGCCGTGTTTAAGGATGCAGATAGCCTGGATCGGGTGCGCCTTTATGACTTGGATCCAGCCTATCTGCGTTGTGCTCCCTCTCAGCTCCTGACGCCTCTGGCTCAAGCCTTGTTTGAGAAGAGCGAGGAGAAACGCGACCAAGAAGGATACCCGATTTTTGACTGTGTGCTGGCGGCAGCGGTGGATTTGGGCCTCATCATCGTGAGAGAGGCGGAAGAGATGGGCACTTCAACGGGTTGACCGGGCAGGCTCGCGCAAACGGCTCACGTGGGGTGGCTTCTGCCAAGCAGAGACGACGCCCTCTCCGCGAGAGGAAGAATATGCTCTTTGCGGAAAAACTCACATGCTAGTTCAATGAGGGAAACGGCTCGATCACTTTCCAATGCATGAGGAAAAAGAAATCGAGCAGCCGCAAGATATTCCCTCCATCCGCAGCGGCGATAGCCACACTCTTTGCAAATCTCATCAGTATGATCATAGAGGGTTCCCAGTCTCGTTCCATATTCTTCAAACGCACTGATCGGGATATCTATCTGACTCGCAATGGTCGTCAGGATAGAGCGTGGAACTTGCTTCTGATTTCTATACTCAGCCAGAGGGTGACCTGGGAAATGGAGAAGCGCAAGCTGGAGAGCAAATCCAAAGCGATTCGCAGGACGCCTGCGATGATTGGCTAATTCTAACTCCTCAGAGGTGAGGGTGTAATAACGAGCGAGATCCCGATCAGAAAGGTCTGCCGGGATCTCCATCATCACCTGGCGTTGCTCATCAGTCAGGTACGTCGGAATCTTTTTATTTGCCATAAGAACGCACTCCACATCTGACAACAGGAATTGCATCGTTTGTACCATAGCAGGCAGGCAACGGCAACCTTAGCGGAAAAATCAGGACCTTTTCCCTGCTTGCTCTCCCTTAGCGGAATTTTGAGGGGTTTTTATGTCGGGACCCCATGGTATCGCCAGCCCAGCACGCCCCCCGATCCTCACAGAGCGCCAGCATCAGCATCCTTTCTCCCATCCCAGTGTGCCCCTGTGAGGGTCACGCCCGGCTGCATAGTCAGATCCATGAGATAGAGCCAGGGAATCTCGTGCAGGTCGGTGTCCTGGAAGGTGGCACCGCCAACCCGAGCATTTTCCAGATTGGCGGCACGCAGATTGGCGGCACGCAGATTGGCGAGGCGCAGATCAGTCCCATGCAGGTTAGTCCCTCTTAGGTTGGCCTCCTGAAGGTGAGCCCTAGACAGGTCCGCCTGGCTCAGATTGGCCTGACTCAGATCAGCCCCAGACAGGTCCGTGTCGACCAGAGAGCTGCCTGAGAGATTGCAGCCACTCAAGTTGGCTCTGCGCAGCCCGGCTTCACGCAGTTGCGTCTTCTCGTTGAACGTGGCCCTGCGCAGATCGGCTCTCGCCAGGCGGACCCCAGCCAGATCGGTCCCGCTCAGATTGGCCCCTCTCAAGTTGGCTCCACGCAGATCAACGAAGGCGACGTACAAGGCACTAGAATATTCCTGCATGCCCAACCTTGCCCCACTCAGGTCGGCTTCACTCAGGTCTACTCCAGCCAGTTCGGCGGTTCGAGAAGCTATCTTCGTCTCGCGCAGGTTCGCTCCTGTGAGTCGGGCACCTTTGAGCCTAGCCCCATCCAGCATGGACCCGCTGAGGTTAGCCCCACTCAGATCAACTCCGCGCAAATCGACTCCAGCCAGAAATGTTCCCCGTAGATCCGTTCCGCTCAGATTGGCTCCACGAAAATGACCCCCGGCCAGATGGGTTGCCCGCAGATCCGCTCCGCTCAGATTAGCCCCACAGAAGTCAGCAAAACAGGGGGACATCAGATTATCCAGGTCCGATTCGCCTGAACTGTCTGCGTAGGGATCATCCAGCTCGCCAGGTGAGAGATCGACCAGATCATCGGGGTCCAATTGCGCCTCAGCTTCCTCTTCGCCGCTGGTCGGCTCATTCAGGGTACTCAGAGCGTCCAGATTTTCCCCAAGCAGGGCCAGCCATGCTCCGTGGAGATTGGCCCCACACAACCTGGCGTCCCGGAAGTTGGCTCCTCCCAGATGTGCATTGTGCAGGTCGATCCCGCTCAATTCCGCCCCGCTCAGGTCTGCGAACCGCAGATCTGGTCGGGTCTCAGGGTGCTCAGAGCGCCATTGGTTCCAGATCTCAGTCCCCTGTTTGAGCAAGGCCAGATGTTCCTGCCTCATGATCGCCTGGATTGCCTTTTCCTTTTCCACCTCTTCATGGATGAGGGCCGCCACAGTGACCCTATCCACTGTCGCACCAGCTAAGCAGGCGTCGTACAAACGGACATCACTGAGGTTGGCTTCGCTCAGGGTGGTCCAGGTCAGGTCGGCCTTTGCCAAATCCGCCTGGCTCAGATCAGCCCCACTCAGGTCGGCACAAATCAGAACGGCTTTGCACAGATCGGCCCTAGTCAGATCTACCTCTGCCAAATCCGCCCCGGTCAGATCCGCTTCACTCAGATCCGCCTGGCTCAGATCAGCCCCACTCAGGTCCGCCTCTCGCAGATTGGCTTCGTGCAGATCCGCCCCTCGCAGATTGGCCTGGCTCAGGTTCGCATGGTGCAGTTGAGCGAAGTAGAGATTGGCCTGGCTCAAATCGGCCTTAGTGAGATCAGTATTTCCCAGGTCTGCCCCGCTCAGGTCCGGTCGGATATCAGGGTGCTCAGAGCGCCATTGGTTCCAAATGTCAGTCCCCTGTTTGAGCAAGGCCAGATGTTCCTGCTTCACCATCGCCTGCCTTTGCTTCACCTCTTCATGGATGAGAGCCGCCACAGTGGCCCTAGTGGCCCTATCCACAGTGGCCCGACATAACTGGACTCCTGCCAACCGGGCACCATTGAGGTCTGCTTCACTCAAGTCGGCATAGCTCAGGTCCGCCTCTTGTAGATTGGCCTGACGCAAACTGGCCTGGCTCAGATGAGCGCCCAGCAGGTCTGCCTTTTGCAGATTGGCCTGGCTCAAATCGGCCTCAGTGAGATCAGCTTCGCACAGGTCTGCCCCTTGGAGATCTGGCAGGATCTCAGGATGCTGCTTACGCCACCGATTCCAGATGTCAGTCCCCTGTTCAAGGAGACTCAAGTGTTCCGGGTCGGCCATCGGTCTCCCTCCCTTTCGTTCATTCCATGGATGTTCTTGGATATTTGTTCTTATTTAGAGCAACGAAAAAGGAACCCTTCTTTAACGCATCGCTTCATCTCTTCACCAAAACAGGGCATGGGCCTTCTTCCTCCTCCACCAACCACCATATCTTTTCACCTCTCTCACCCACTTTGCCGCTCATGTAGCTAATTTGACGGCTATTGGGCCGAAAATTGACGAGATTCCGCGCCTCTTGACGAAAGTCAAATTGGCGAGCCGAGCGGGAGTGGCCTCGACAAGAGCAGTGTTCAGGAATTATAATGAATGGTATAGAATTATGCCTGTATTATCTCTTCAATCTCTCCTCTTTGGAAAGGGATTCTTTACACAATACTCGGGATGGCATCCAAAATTACCAGCGGATTGATGATGTGGTTCGCTGGCGTACATCTCGAGAACATTCCTCCCCCTTCTCGCTCCATCGGCTCTCCTTATGACGAAGAAGCTCAGTACAGCAAAAAGAGAAGCACCACCTGGGTTGGCTACAAAGTCCACCTAACAGAAAGTTGTGAAGCTCATCTGCCCTTGCTCATTACCCATGTAGAAACCACATCCGCTCCCGTCTCTGACGATGCCATGACGGCACCTATTCATGCTGAGCTTGATCGCAAAGCCCTTTTGCCAGCCGAGCACATTGTGGATACTGGCTATGTAGACGCGAAGCTCCTGGTGGAGAGCCAACGGGACTATCAGATTGATCTGGTTGGACCAACGCGCAAAAACTATCACTGGCAAGCCAGTCAAAAAACGGGCTACGATGCAGATCACTTTCAGATCGATTGGCAACAACAGCAAGCTATCTGTCCAGAAGGGCACACGAGGAGCAGTTGGACTCCGGCTATTGACAATCGCACCAATGAGGTCATCAAGATGAAGTTCTCGATGCAAGATTGTCAGGCGTGTCCCTCTCGCTCACTCTGTACCCAATCAAGTCGCCATACGCGTCGCACGGTGACGATTCGTCCACAGACCCAATACGAAGCCTTGAAACAGAGAAGAGCACAGGAGCAGACAAAGGAGTTTACTCAAACCTATGCCAAGCGTGCCGGTATTGAAGGGACCATCTCCCAGGGCGTTCGCATGATGGGTCTGCGTCGTTCTCGCTCTATTGGGCAAGCGAAAACGCACTTGCAACACCTCGCTACTGCTGCTGCGCTCAATCTG